>NZ_JAHLEC010000056.1 GCF_018861705.1 Clostridium psychrophilum
TAAGATGTGTTTGCTATACCCCAAAATAGGTTAAAAACGTAATAAAGCACCAGCTATTGCTGGTGCTAATAATTAAAACTTTTTGGGACATTTTCAAATTCAGTTGACACAAAAGAATTTGATTTTTAAGGAAAGGATACTTTTCAATTTTTTAAAATAAGACTAGTTGGAAAATTCGGATTAAGTTCATAAAATAGTTAACTAAAAAAGCCCCTACTTGCAAGTGATTTTATTATCACTAAAAAGAATTGTAACAACTTTAGCCTAGCGCATATCACAATTGCTAGGCTTTTTTTCGTTGCATTATTAAAAGAATACCTGATATAAAGCAACTGCTAATAAAACGACACCGGGTATTATATTTAACTTTCCATTAATTTTTTTTGAAAATCCTTTAAGAGCTAACAGGTTACCACTTAAAAGTGCAATCACTTCTGCAACTTCTAGCAAACATACAGTTATAACAATTGGAAAGCCTGCTACTGCTAAACCTAAAGCTTGTGCGAAGTCATCAACACCGAGTCCAAGACCAACTAAATAGGTTTGAAAAAAACTTACTGATTTTGAATCAATTGTAGCAAGTGGATTAGTTTTTGCTAATTCAGAATAATTTTCTTTTTCTTTCCATCCATTGTAAATCATTTTACACCCTATGCTACCCAATATAATTACGCTTGCGGTTGTGGTAACATAGTCTGGCATGTTTGTAAAAATGAATTTGCCTATAAGCATTACTCCATATGTGGATGTTGCAGATCCTAACACCAATATCATTAATGATTTATAGGATAATTTAGTCTTATAAAGACCATATGCTACACCAACTGAGAAATCATCAACACTTAACGTTAAAGTCAAAATAAAGAATGCAATAACAGTTATCACTGATGTAACACTCATCACCAATACACCTCCTTATTACCCATATATTTTTCACTTCAAATCTTTTGTTTTTGTTTGTACATAATATGAAGACAATAAATAAGTGTGATTTAAAATACAAATAATTATATGTAAAATAGTTAATACAATTATAAAAAAATGCACACTTTTTTTATTTATAATAATAGTATATAAAAGATAAATAATTAAAAATGAATGGAGGAAATTAAATGTTGATCGATAGAGATGAAATCATATCCGCTACAGAAATGGTTAAGAATTACGCTAATTGCAGAGAAAAGGCAAAAACAAATTCTAAAATGATTATTTTTAAAAACAACAAACCAGATCTGGCTCTAGTTGATATAGATGAATTTGAAAAAATGATGAAAAGAATTAAATCGTTAGAAAATTTAGTATTAGAAAATGAAGAAAAGTCTAAAAATAATAATGATACTGGAGTCGCTGAACATAAAGTTGAGTAATGCTCCAATTAGTAATTCATATAACAAAAAATCAAGGTAGAACTTTATTGTCTGTTAATTTGAAGAAAATATAATTATTTAGAAGGAAACAACTCTTTAATGCAGAATAGTTATATTAAAGAATAATTAAAGGAGGCCAAATAAATGTCAAAATTTGAAATCCCAAAAGATAAAGATGAAATAAAGCGACAAATTAAAGCCTTACAGAACCTATTACCTGTAGATGATAAAAAACATGATAGGAAAAGTAAGCAAATACACCAAGATGAAATTAAAGCTCTTAAAAAAGCTTTAAGCGGCAAATAAGAGATAATAACTATTCACATAAGTCACACAGATACCCGTAAATGAAAAGAAAAGGATTAAAGCACAAAAATGCTTTAATCCTTCTCTTTTATTAAATGTCGTGAAAGTTCAATTTTACAACATTGCCTTATTATAATAAAGTTCTTAGTCTCACACTAAATTTTTATGTTCTACAGATTGTGGTGGCTGTTCTAGCCAAGTATTATCAATCATAATATCTGAACCATCTTTTATAAATTTAGCCACTTCAGGCATAATTCTCATAAACTTAACTAGAAGGTCATTTCTTAAAGTTTCTGCGAAAGCCATGCCATCATTTTCTATTGAAATAGTACCCACTGAAACTATTATAAACATCATTAATTTTTCTGAAAAAGGTGCAACTGTAGAATCAGTCACAAATGAATATGTAGTCGATGGAATAGGAATATTTTCGCTTGTTAAAATAGATGTAAATATATCAATTTTTTTTGATGTAATATCTCTTCCTCTAAATATATAGTCAAAAATTTTCTTTGACTTAGAAACCTGGCCGAATCCTGTTGTTATTGCCCTTCCCAATATATTTGCTAAAATTACAATAGAAATATGAGTTATTTCTCCTGCAAGCAAGGGTCTCTTTTCTCCAATCCATTCTGACAGGAAATTTTCACTTTTTATATATTGAACTTTGTTTGATACTTCTACACAAGGAAACCTTGTAAAAACATCCTTAGATAATCTTATGTCTGCAACCTTATTATAAAGATCAGATGATTCAATAGTAAGTCTCGTAAAAAACTCTCTTATATCTGAGCGTGCACAATTACTTAAAATTTGAGTATAGTTCAACATATGCGCTCTTGATAAGTTCGATAGATAGAATAGATAAAATTCATCTGTGAATAAACGTGCTACATCAACATAGACATCTTCATCAGTAAATCCATCTGGTATTGGAAGTGAGGATTGAGTAAAAATGTTTTCTAATAACTTAATGTTTTAATAAGTCGA
This sequence comes from Clostridium psychrophilum, assembly GCF_018861705.1. Lineage (GTDB taxonomy): Bacteria > Bacillota > Clostridia > Clostridiales > Clostridiaceae > Clostridium_AD > Clostridium_AD psychrophilum. The sequence continues at coordinate 2,667 of NZ_JAHLEC010000056.1, forward strand.
CTCTAAAGTGTGTTGTAGAATAGAACGAGTTTCAATATCATCAACTCTATTTATAAAAAAGGTAAGCATACATTTTGTTACACTATTTGCCATATAAGTGTTCCATAAACCTGATATTTAAGATGAAACTAATGGTATTTTTTTTATATCACTCACAAATAAAACCCTCCTTATATAAAAATAAAACAAATTAAATGTTATATGAGAATTTGTAGTTTACTCAATGTCAGAATAATTATTCTTTTATTTTTATAAGCTGATTTCTATCTTCCATTTGAAAAGGCTCTTCCAACCATTTATGTGCAATCATTATTTTTGCACCTTTCTTTGCATAATTGAATGTATCTTTTGAAATAAATGCGAGTTTAAGAGGTAAATCATTTCTCATACTAAAAGATGTACCTAATGCAGTGAAGCCTAATGCAGTGGTGGATATTGAACTGATAGTAAACATCATAAGTTTATCTGAAAAGGGTGCCGTAGTTGAATCTGTAGCTCTACCTGCCCATGTACTCGGTGGCTGAATATCACTTTTTAAAAAGAGATCACTTAATAAAGCAATATTTTTTTTTGCTAATTCTTTACCTTCTATAAAATATTTTTTAACTTCACTTTCTTTTGCAACTTGTGCAAATCCCGTCAACAACTGCATAACAAAAATGTTATCTTCTATAGCTTCATTGATATAACCAACCTCAATTGTATTTAATGAGCGTTTATCAGAAAAAAGATTAAATCCACTCATATAATTTTTGTCTTCAATAAATTCTACTTGCTTTGGCATAGTTGTATATGGTGGTCTTGCAAGTACTCCTTTTCCCAATAAATAGTTTGTAGTCATCATATAATATTTATTTGAAATGTTGTACTTTAGCTTAAATACATCATTAACTTCTTTCATATATGACATAGTCGAATATACAGCACAATACCCCAAATTTAATTTCATCATTTGACGAAGAAACATTATATGAAAAAAATCATCAAATAGCGTTGGTGCTTCTTTTACCACATCCTGTTTAGCAAATCCTATTGGGATAACTACTTTTTCATTATTAAAAATATTCACAATTTCATTTTTAGTATTTTCATATTCGATAATATAGTCAGTTAATATATTTTGAGCTTCTTTATCTATAGTTTTATCCTTAAAAAAATCATAAACTATTAATCTTGATGATACTGCTATGTAAGTAACCCATAATGTACCCAATTCTGATGAAGTTAATTGTATTTTTGCTTCTGTTGTCATATAAATCCTTCTTTCTTATCAAATTTATAATATGAAAATAACATAACTGTATATGAAGTCCTTATTAAGGCTATATTGTAGTTTTTATAAATAGTGATGCTCTTGAATATCATGCTTTAATTCATGTTATTTTATGCTATTATATTGTATTTTAATTAAAATAAATAATATATAAGGGGTTAAACTTGTTAAAAAGGGATTATGATTTTATTATATCCATAGGTGGTGGAACAAACCATGATTGTGCTAAAGGTATCGCTATTTTAGCAACAAATCCATGGAGTTTATAATGCAGTACTATTACCTCATGTATTAGAGTTTAATTCAGTGTCAATATCTGAAGAGAGACTATTTAGAATTAGTGAAGCCATCGGTATTAAAACACATAATAAAAAAGATGCTGTTAATAACATTAATCTTAGCATTCAAGAACTTTCTAAAAATATAGGTCTCCCAACTCATCTAAAAGACTTGGGAGTAAAGAAAAAGGATATTGATTTTCTTTCAAAAATGCTGAAAAAGATATAACTACTGCTACAAATCCAAGGCAAGGAACTTTTGTAGACATTATGGATATTTATATTGCGGCCATGTAAAAACAACTCTTTTTATTAACGATTTTATATAGGAGATTTTGAGTTGTGACACCCATAAATAGTTTATTTATACATTCTGATTAGTAGTAACATTTAATTTATTAAATCCTATCTTATCTATTATTGACGCCTCAATTACTTACGTAATACTTTAGCAATGCATATTAGCATACACTATAATTATTAATATTTAAAATAAGTAGGAGACTTTAGCTATGCTAACGTCTCCTACTTATTCTACCAAGAACATTTCATATATTATTTGAAAATATCTTCAATAAACGCAAATAATGATTTGCTTCACGTAGGGTATGGTCACCTAATAATGGTATTATTATGGATTTGATTTTACATTCTATCAATCCTTGCGTACCTTGTGATTTAAATTTAGCTATTTCAATAGTTGCTTTAAGGCTGTCATCCGTAACTTTTGAAATTGGGATTGTCTTATCCATTGCTTCTTTTGATTCACTCGTTAATTTATCAAACTCATTTCCAAAGTTACTTGCTGCGTTAATAAGTTCATTTTCAGTTGGATCAAGAAGTCCACGAATAAATTTTGAGTGTTCAGACATAATTCTATTCCAAAAGGATTCTTGCTCATACATATCTCTCTCCAAATTGATTTCGTCGCGACTTTGTAACCTTCTAATTATCTGAAAATAAAATTTTGCTTCTCTCAAAATGTGATCTATAAGTAAAGGATAGTTACTTGTAAATATCCTACAGGATATAACCCCTGACAAAATCATAGTCTTAAACTGAGCTAAAGCTGTAACTAGTCCCATTGCCCGCAGATTAAGCATAGATACCCTTTGCTCAAGCATAGGATTACCTGTTATTAATGTATTACTGCCCATTAGCCCCGCTTCTGACTTCGTCAAATCAATCGGAATATTCACCCCTGTAAAATACGCTGAAGCCATCTCAGCTCTTAATGTGAAAGTGGTTATCACTTCACCATACTGTAAGACACTTGGGCTAACAACTCCATTAGAAAGAGATATAGCATCAGCTAAAAGTCTGTCAAACCCTATTCGAAAGTTATTCGCCTGCTGAATATAATTTGCGTCTTTTGGCGTAAAACCCACTTGTAAAAAAAATGAGTGTTCTTTCATAATTCTCGCAAAAAAAAGATGTAATTCCAGTGATTGGCGTATGAATTCACTACTAGATAACATATTAAACTCTCCTTGATATAATTATTTTCATTCGCTATCATTATATTAATCAAATCATAAATAATTACTACTTTTTTAGTATGCAGTTATAAATGTAAAATTCAGTCACTAATTGTGCTAACTCTAAAGCTCCAAGAAATAGCTTACAGCTTTATTAACTATTATTAAAACAAAATTCTATATTTTCAATAATTCTACTAAAATTAAACAATAAAGCTTAAAACTGTTTTCACAATTCTAAGCTTTGTTATTTTTAATTCAATATATTATTTTATCCTAATATTTGTTTTAAATCATCCTCTGGTGTGCTTATTGGTTTAATTTCAAAAGTATCAACTAAGAATTGTAATACGTTAGGGCTTAAGAAAGCTGGAAGTGTTGGTCCTAGGTAAATTCCTTTTACTCCAAGTGATAATAATGCCAATAAATCAGCAACAGCTTTTTGCTCATACCAAGTTATAATCAATGACAATGGTAAATCATTTATAGTGCATTTAAAAGCATCAGCTAAAGCTAAAGCTATTTTAACCGCAGAATAGGCATCATTACATTGACCTATATCAAGTAATCTTGGAAGTCCTGCAACTTCACCAAATTCTAATTTATTAAAACGGTATTTACCACAAGCCAAAGTAAGAATGATACAATCCTTTGGAACTTGCTTTGCAAATTCTGTGTAATAATTTCTTCCTGATCTTGCACCGTCACATCCTCCAATTAAGAAGAAGTGTCTGATTATACCTTCTTTAACTGCATTAACTATTGTTTCAGCATGACTCAAAGTTGCCTTATGACCAAATCCTACAAGGATCTCTTTAACTTCCTCATCTTTTTCAAAACCACCGAGTTCTAAAGCTTTACTTATTATTTCAGAAAAATCCTTATTACCAGTCTCATCGGCTTCGATATGTTTTATACCATCCCAGCCAACAACACTTGTTGAGAAAATTCTATCTTTATAAGAATCTTTTGGTTTCATCAAACAATTTGTTGTCATTAAAATACAACCTGGTATGCCATCAAATTCCTTTTGTTGATTCTGCCAAGCTCCTCCGAAATTACCTACTAAATGTTTGTATTTATTAAGCTTAGGGTATCCATGAGAAGGTAGCATTTCACCATGAGTATAAATATTTATTCCTGTGCCTTCTGTTTGTTCAAGTAACATTTCAAGGTCCCTTAAATCATGGCCCGAAATTACAATAAATGGTCCTTTCTTAATATTTACATTAACCTTTGTAGGTGTAGGAGAATTATATTTCTCATTATTACCTTTATCTAATACTTCCATAACCTTAACGCTCATCTCTCCAGTTTTAATTAGATACTTGATAAGATCCTGAAGGTTTATTTTATCATCAGTAAGTACTGCTAAAGCTATAAAATAGAAATCATCAACCTCATCACTAGTGTATTTAATAAACCTAGCTTGGTGTGCATATGCCGCAATTCCTTTTAGTCCATATTTTATAGTTTCACGAACTGAACGAATATCTGCATCTAAATTTTCATCATACATAACTCCTGCTATTTTAGAATTTTCAAGAATTTGTTCTTTAGTATCACTTAAATTATACAGTGCTTCGTCGCTAGTTACATTTTCATCTATTGCTTTTTTTCTAACCTCTTCTTTTATTACTTGAGATTTTTTAAGCATATCCATATGAGACTTTGGATCGAAGTTTACATTAGTCAATGTCATAAACAATGAATTTTCAACAAATGAAACCCATGACTTATCAATTTTTTTACCTTTGGCTAAAAGTTTAGTAGCATAACAACTTATTCCTTTTAACTGATAGATGAGAAGATCCTGCATTGCTGCGATCTCTGGTGTTTTACCACATACTCCAACTTTTGTACAACCTTTTCCACCGAAAGTTTGTTCACATTGAAAACAAAACATTTTTCCTTGCATATGTAATCCTCCCTATTTTGTTATTATCTCAATTTTAATTATTACCCAACAGTTATGGCTCCAACTGGGCATTGTTCTTCTGCTTCCTTTGCACTACTTACAATATTTTCTGCAACCTCATCTGTTGATGCTACTGCTTTTCCGTCATCTTCCATTTCAAAGATTTCAGCACATACCTCTGGGCATAATCCACATCCAATACATGTATCCTTATCTACGTGAGCTTTCATTAATATCACTCCTTTAATATATTATAAAAAATTGATTTAAATCAATTTCTCATCTTATTCTATATATTAGTTTGCACTCCCTTCATATAAATATGCAGAAAATGAATTGAAATTCCATTATTAGTATAATTTCTCCTCATATTTTTATTTATTATTGTTTGACCCCAATAAATTAAAAATGTTATGATAATAAAAAGTAGGTGATATATATGGAAGAGTGTAGTTGCGGAAATTATAATCATAGCCTGTGTGCTAAGAAAGTACCGATCTTTTCATTTCTATCTGATGATGAACTTGCAAAAATTGTTGATATGATAGGACATAAAGTCTATAAAAAGGGAGATATTCTCTGTAGTCAAGGTGAAAAATCAGACACGTTATTTATTATTAATGAAGGTCAAGTAAAAATATCTAAGTTAACAAAAGAAGGTAAACAGCAAATAGTTCATATCTTCACTAGTGGTGATTTCTTTGGAGAATTAAGCCTATTTAGTAATGATGAAATATATAATTTTGATGCTTATGCTATATCAAATGTTAAGATATGTACATTAACCAAACAAGATATGGATAAAATTATCATGAAAAATCTGAAAATATCCTTAAAGTTATTACAAGTTATTTCAAAACGTCTAGCTCAGACTGAAAACCTTGCTCAAAATTTGGCTACTAATGATGTAGAAATAAGAATTGCATTTATGCTTTTAGAATTTGGGGAAAAGTATGGTGTCACTGTGAATCAAGGCTTACAAATCAACCTACCTATTAATAGAGAAGAGATGGCGAATTATGTTGGAGTCACAAGAGAAACCATAAGTAGAAAACTCAGCATATTTGAAGAACTAGGTATTATTAGTCTTAAGGGCAACAAAATACTGATTATAAAACAAATAGATACATTAAGATCATATGTAGAATAATAATTACAAATAAACTTAAAAGCTAATAAAAGCTTTTAGGTTTATTTTTTTTTTAAAATTTGTAACGTAAGTTACCGTTTTATATTATAAAAACTAGTATTCTATTATTAAAGAAGTTAATAATATTGATTATATGTTAAATCAGCTCCTGCAGAGCTGCAATATTAAAATAAAAAAATTAGGAGGCTCAATTATGGATGCAATAGATTTAATGATGGATGAGCATAAATATATATCACGAGGGTTAAAAGTATTTAGAAAATTAAGCATAGAAATATTGAATACTAATACTGTTGATTTTACATCTTTTGAAAAGATGATTTTATTTGTTAGAAATTACGCCGATAAACATCATCACAATAAGGAAGAGGTTGTTCTATTTAAAAAGATGGAAACTCAATTAGGCGAAAAGATGGTGAAAGGTCCCTTATCTGGGATGTATATAGAACACGATTTGGGAAGACAACACATTAAACTTTTAGAAGAAGCTCTTTTGAGGGTTAAAAACGGGGATTTAGAATCACAAGTGGATATAATAGCAAATTCTGTATGCTATAGTGATTTACTAACAAGACATATCGAAAAAGAAAATAAATTGATATATACCTTTGCTAGACGTGCGTTAAATAAGGCAGATATTGAAGACATAAATGTAAGTTGTGAAAAACTTGAATCGCTGGCAACTAAAAATAACTTACAAAAACAATATATAGATGTTTTAGAAATGCTTGAAAAAAACATGGTATAATTTCTACCGAATTATAAGTGCCATTTAAAATGAATTGTAAAATTTTAGAATGAATTTTGAAGATAAATAAGTAGAATTAATATTAAGGAGGAATTTATAATGAGTAGATTTTTAGCACCAATTCATAGTTTGTTATTTAATAAAATAAAGGTAACAGAAGATTTAGAAATAAATTTAGTAAATTCATATAGGGAAGTTTACGGAGAAGAAATTAATACAATTGTAACGAATATTAATAAAGAATATGGTGAGCCACTAGAAGATGCCCCTCTTGAAGACTTGATTGACTCAGATAACATACACGGATGGCTACAAAATAAAATAGCAGCTGCTGAAACTCGTCAAGCTAAACTTTTAGGGGATATAATTAAAAACCAGGGTGAAAAAGCAGAAAAAATTGCGCTTAATGTTTTTAACAATCATGCTAATAAATTAGCAAAACAATCAAAAACCATTTATGAAACTAGAACAGCTCCTGAAATTTACGCAGCGCTTAATGCATATATACTTGAAGGTATGCCTTGTGATGCTGCAAATAATGTAACTATAAAAGAAGTTGATGTATTAGAATGGAAGAATATTAAATGCTTACATAGAGCATTTTGGATAATTGCAAGAGCTAATGTAGACACATTATATTCTCTTAGATTTTCATGGTTTAAAACTTTCGTAGAAACAATTAATCCTCAATTTACTCATACAGTAAAGCTAGATGGATCCATTTTCATTCATAAAATCGCAAGAAACTAAAGTGAGCTAAAACTATTTATAATGGTATATAACTACTATATAAATAGCTTTAGTTTTATCCGAGTATTTGTTTCAAATACTATTAATTCAAATTGAAAGGTGAGTCTTAGTCAGAAGTAGATTCATTTATTATTTTATTTTACAAGTTTATTTCTGTCTTCCATTTGAGGCGGCTCTTCCATCCATTTATGTTCAATCATTATTTTTCCACCTTTTTTGGAATAATCAAATGTATCCTTTACAATAACTGCAAGTTTTGAATGTAAATCGCTTCTCAAACTAAAAGATGAACCTAACGAATTTAAACCTAGCGCTGAGTTTGTTATTAAATTTGTTATGAACATCATAAGTTTATCCGAAAAAGATATCTCAGTTGAATCTGTAGCTCTACCTGCCCACGTACTCGGAGGCTGAATATCACTTTGTAATAAAACATCGCTCAGTTTAGAAATGATTTTTTTTGATAATTCTTTACCTTCTATGAAACATTTTTTAACTTCACTGTCTTTTGCAGTTTGTGCAAATCCTGTCATAAGTTGCATACCAAAAATGTTATCTTCAATAGCTTCATTAAGAAAACCAACCTCAAGTGTATTTAATGAACGTTTTTCAGAAAAAAGGTTATAGCCACTCATATATTTTTTATTTTCAACAAATTCTACTTGTTTTGGCATAGTTACATATGGTGGTTTTGCAAGCACTCCTTTTTCTGATAGATAGCTTGTTGACATAACATAATATCTTTCAGCAACTTCTATATGATGTTTAAATACATCTTGAACCTCTTTCGAATATGACATAGCTAAAAATATAGCGTTGTGTGCAAAAGCAAGTTTCGACATTTGACGAAGAAACATTATATGAAAAAGGTCATCAAATAGAGGAGGTGTTTCCTTTACAATATCTTGTTGGACAAATCCTATTGGAATAACTACGTTTTGATTATTAAATATATTTACAATTTCATTTTGTATATTTCGCATTTCAGTGGTAACTGTAATTAATAGGTTTTGAGCCTCTTTCTCAATAGTTTTATCTTTAGAACAATCATAAAAACCTATCCTCCCTGATAGTGAATTATATTCCATCCACAATGTACCTAATTCTGTTGAAGTTAATTGTATTTTTCCTTCGGTTGTCATATAAACCCTTCTTTCTAGTAAAATTTATAATATGATTTGTGATATAAGTTTTGGGGGATATTATTAGGGTTTCAACGTAAATACTACATGATTATTTATATTGTTTACACTGCTTCATACCATTCTGATAAACAAAGTTAATAGAAATAAGGGTTAATAACAAAAGGTAAACTCCTAAATTACTCATACTATTCATTTTATAAAATCAAAACTTTTCAAAATAAATATACTAACGATAAATACTTTAAATTCATCTATAATTGTATTTGCTTCAAAAAACAACCACACATTTTGGAGAATAAAATACAAGAATTGTGGTAACTAGAAAAAACATTGTATTTCACATTGCAATCTTTTTAATTATTATCTGTCAATATAATCAACTTTATACATATGGAAATTATATATTTAAAAAATTTAGTAATGCGCTATGAATATATTAAAAATAACAAAATTGATACTCTTATATAAAAGTGTTCACTGGAAATCTATTTTCAGTGAACAAAATTAAGTACATTGAATATTCCTTAAGTTGATAAACAACGCAAGTAAATACTACTATTAATATATGTTAACAGCAGTTCCGACGCTAATAAAGTTATAAAGTTCCCTTGCATCATTGCTATACATTCGGACACATCCATGGCTAACCGAATGTGCAATTGATGATGGCATATCAGTTCCATGTATACCGTAGATTCCAAATGGAACATTCAGTTGCATAAAATGCCCACCAAATTGTGCTCCCCATAAACCTTTTTTTATAATTATCCAATGGCCTAATGGTGTGGGCGTTGACGGTTTTCCTACGGCAACAGGATATATTCTAATTAAAATTCCATTTTTATATAAATATAACTTTAGCTTTTTTCTATATATATCAATTCTATACATGTTATCACTCCTATGTATATATGTTATTCAAATAGAGATGTTATGTTGTACAACTAATAATGTTTATAATCTAAAAAAGCATTACTTTGATGCATCACCATCTACTATCAATATAGAAAATCCAATGTTTATATTTATGTATTCACAGACTTTATTTTATATGGAAAGTGAAATCAAAAATAAAAATATAAAGTATTAAATAATACTTTTATAATAAGTTATGTAAAAAAATGTTGCTTTCGTCACAAAATATTTACCATAGAATATATTAGTAATATAGAATATGCATTAGATATATTCTGTATAAGCTCATTAATTCAGCCCTCGTAAATTTATAATAAAGACATTATAATACGTTAATCTGATTTAGTAGAACATATATTTTCAACGTGTAACCCTTATGTTGAAAATATATTTTACATGATATATGTAACTATAAAATTTTGAATGACCAAATCAGTATTATTAAGTATTGTCTCGTTCTAAATTTATATATAAAGGAGTTGTATTAAATGGGTAAAGATGATAAGTGCAATAAATGTTCATGTGATTTGTGTAGCGTTATTAATGCAGATCCCGTAGATATGGAGAAACACGGTGCAAGATTATTAACTGTAAGAATAAAAATAAGAAATGTATGCTTTGACAAAAAAGTAGCTGTCGCATGTATTATTTATGACAACTGCCATAGAATACTTGCTTTTAGAGGTTTTATTACAGTTATATGTAGAGAAAATGGATGTGGTGAATGTGGCACTATTGAACGTAAATTAGTGTTTGTACTTCCTGATGATGTTGCATCTGATCCACTTGAATTAGATGTTCGTACTGCAGCAAATTATATATATCCATGTGAAGACTGATAAATAGATAATCATTAAAAGTCTCCATTTCTTTAATTTTTAAAGAAGTGGAGACTTATTATTTATGTTCTCTATATTTCGTCGTATTTGTGGAAAATCATCTTGTATTCATTCAGTTTTGTTAAATAATTAAGGGCAAAGTATATTAATATCAAAAATAATCCAAATGAAATAGTAAAATCAACTGCATACTCATTAGAATTATTTAAAATACTACTAATCAATATTTTCGGTTTAAATACTATATCCCAACTATTCCATCTTATAAATCTTCCTAAATAAATTCCAAAGCTACTTAAGAATAAAACACTTCCTATAAAAATGCTTCCAATCCATTTATTGAATCTATCCGTAAGCAACGTTTGAATCATATATAAAGAAATAAATCCAAGCAAAAAACCAGTTAAGATAAATAACGAAATCATTATAAAGTCATACCATAGGATAAAATTCATAGTATAACCTATGTTGTTAATATAATATTTTATTCCACTCAAATGAATAAAATCTGTTATTATATATGGGCAATTAGGATAAATGACAACCCAAATAAGTCCTAAAAATAGTAAATAGATACTTCTAAATACACTTTGTTTATAAAAAGTATATATATATGCAATTACAATAGAAAGAATTAGTGGAATCCACGCAAGGAATAAATTCCATATTAGGAATGAATAATCTATATATCCAAAGGAATTAATTTTCATTTTTCAGCTTAAAAATTTCATCAACACCCTTTTTATATCCCCCTGCCTCTCTGAGTGATTTTCCAACCTTTTCACCATTTATTCTAAATTCGTTATCTGAAAAAATCTCAACTACTGACTGTCTCAATACATCTGGAGTAACTTTATCTTTCTCGATAACAATACCTGCACCGACTTCCACTACTCTATTTGCTACAGCAGGTTGATCAATTGATTGAGGAATAAGAATTAATGGAACGCCATAATACAAGCCTTCATTTGTACTATTCATACCACCATGGGTAATAAACACATCTGCTGACTTTAAAATTTCAAGTTGAGGTACGTAATTACGAATAATGAAATTGGATGGAACAGATCTAAATTTATTAATATTTATGCCTTTACCTACAGACATAACGATCTTTGCATCCATATTACCAAAAGCTTTAAAACAACTTTCATAAAATTCAATAGAATTGTTAAATATAGTCCCTAAAGATATATATATGATTTTACTTTTATCATAAGTTTCCAAAGAAAATTTCATATTCTCATTTCTATCAGTAATTGATGGACCAATAAATTTATAGCTTTCATCAAAACTTTCACCACAAAGTTGAAAATACTTAGAAGTATATACAATTTTAATCATGCCCATTCCAGTAAATGCATCAGATATACTAGGAAACTTTATACCGTATTTTATTTGCAATCTTTTAACAAACCTTATGTATATTTTACTATTTAAAAACTTCTGTATCTTAGGTTTAATTTCATTAAATTGTGATAAGAAACAATTTGTTTTTTCATTTACTGCAAAAGTAGTAATAGAACAAATTGTAGGTATTTCTAATATTTTCCCTAATTCGCTACCTAGAATAAAGATTAAATCATAAATAATATAATCAAATTTTTCTTTTGAATTAAGTACTTCTTCAAGTATTTCTTCAATTAGTGCTTTGAACTTAACAATTAATTTCAATGAGGGCTTAATATTTCCTGAATTTAAGTATTTATTAATTAAATTTGATATATCCTTATGGCCTTTAAATTCGGCTCCTGTATCTTCTATTTTTTCTCTAAACGATTCATCAGCAATATAAGTAACTTGTTCTCCTCTATTTATTAATTCTTTAACTAAACCTAAAGTAGGGTTAAAGTGTCCATTACCAAATATGTTTATAAATAAAATCTTTTTCATTTTTAGCCATCCTTTGTTTTCTATTAATACGTTATTCTATATGGCAGTTACAACTTCACACCACCTTGCTTAAGGTTACTCATTTAATTTTATTAAAATGCTAACTTCTGCAATTATATAAACCCAATTGATATACCTAGCTTTTAATTGTTTAACATCTATATAATTCGATTAAATATGACAAAATCCTTTATCATATTGACTTAATATTTGTTCTAACCAATATTCATCAACAAACTACAAGGAATTTATACAAAGTAATAATAGAGTGTTATGGATAATTTACGCAGTATATTATTAAATTTGCTAAAAAATCAGATCTAGACAACGCTTGTCACATAAATATGAAAGAATCTCTCATTATATCATCCTAATCAACCTTTAACAATCTAGAGCATAAAAATAGTTCAAAATAAATTCTCACAAAACGAACCTTTCAGAAATTAATTGCTCTTTAAAACGTATTAACTAAATTTTTTTAATGATTAATTTTCCAAGATTTCAAATTGATTTTTCTTTTATTTTTGCAAGAAATCTTACTAATTAGGAATACTAATTAAAATGTTATTATCGTTTATTTAAACATCTTGGAGGTGAATTAAATTATAAAAAGATATATTCAAAAAAATCATATTTCTATTATTGTTGTGTCTTTTATTTTATTAATAAGTTTGTTTTGCTGTAAATATGATAATTTTTACAAAAATAAAGCTAAGGCTATTTCTACGATAGCTATAGTGAATTCTATAAATTTAGATGAAACCCAAATTACAAAGATACTTGATAATATATATAAAGATCGTTGTTCCATGTTTATCACTGGAAATATTACTAATCTACCTAATTATTACGATACATCCCAAAATCTTGGGAGATGGAGTTTGGAACATGAAATAAAGAGACTCGACTATTTTAAAGACTGGTCAAGTCAACGAAATATGAATTTTATAAAAGTTGAATCCACTCCTAAAGTTAGAAAAATAACTAATACCAAGAGAGGCCTTCGTTTATTAGTTGATGAATATTATAAATTTGAATATAACTATAAAAATGATATAGCCCCTACTGAAAACATATTTGGAGTAGGATTAACACACTCAATAGAGCTTATAAAAAAAGAAGATAAATGGATAATATATTCTGATTACTATTTAGATTGTTTTGAAGATGCATTAAAATCTTATTCTGGACAAGTAAAAAAACTAAAGCTTAATGCTGATAAAAATTCTATTTATAATCTTTACAATTGTCCTAAAATACCAACTGAGCCCAAGACTATTGCCAAAGGCCATTATAACAGAATAAATGCTGTTATATACGCTAATAAATACTGTGGAATACCTTGGGCAAGTGGAAATTCAACAAAATACAATAAAAAATATAAGAACTATACAGGCATTGGTGGAAATTGTACTAATTATGTATCACAATCACTGGGAGACAAAGAAGGTGGTGCTCTACGATTTGATAGCGCTTGGCACTGTACTTACAAAAAATATGATGGGTCTGAAGGAAGCTCAGCATGGGTTAACGCTGATGGTTTCAAAAAATATTTAACTTATAGTGGCAGGGGGAAAATAATTGGAAAAGGAACATTTAAGGAATTAATTTCTCCCATTCCTGGTTATCCATGCGGTGCAGTACAAAAATTGGAAATAGGCGATCTTATTTGTTATGCCATAGGTAATGATATAGATCATTTTGCTATAGTTACAGGTTTTGATTCTCATGGTTATCCTCTTGTTAATACTCATACTATTGATAGATATCATGTTCCTTGGGATTTAGGCTGGGGAGATAAAAACATTAATTTCTATTTAATACATATAAAATAAATTTCATATGTATTTTATTTCTATTAATTTGAAATATAAAAGATGCCACTGGTAAACTCCCAATGGCATCTTTTATTTAACTGATTTTAGTTTATTATGAATATTTTACTCCTGTTTATATAAATTGTTTATATTACTATAAACCCAATATTCCTAATACACTAAATACTATTTGTTTTAATATCATTAAAATAAATAGCGCTATCATTGGTGAAAAATCAATCATCATATTATTAAAAATTCTATCCTGGATTTTCCTACATGGTTGAAGAAGTGGATTAGTAACTTTATGCAATAATTCTATATATTGATTTGTACGATTAGAATAAACCCAGGATAAAATCACTTCAATAATTATTGCATAATAAAACACATTGAAAATTATATTAATTAACCTAATCAAATTGTTTACCCCCTTTTTAATTCAAATAATCGAGATAGCTATTATTGTTATTCTGATAATACTATATTTTGCGTACAATTCAAATTATAATATCGTAACATTTCCTTAAGTTAAACTACCTTTATTACATATATTTTATCAACTTTGTTATGTAATTATTCCTATAGTTTGTTTGTAGCCAATATATTTGAATTTAATAAGAATTAGTCGAATGATTTATAAAGGATATTAATAACATTAGCAGAATTATTACCATAATAAGGTATATAATTAATTTAGATAATAACGATTTAGGTAAATGTGCAAACATAACACGTTTTATGATTGGAGGCTCTATTAATACGAATATAAGCGTTTATGTAGATTTATGCATTAAAATACTATCTAGTATTTTATTTCGATTAGTTATAGAAGCAAGAAATGTAACCGTTTTAAGCAAAACTACCCTTCATGATTACTAATAATAAATAAGGAGCTAATATAAATGAAAGATTATATCGAAACAATACAAGATTTAAAAGAATCTTTAAAACAAGGAATAGTTGCAGCAAGGGGTGACAAACAAAAGAAATTGGAAGAAGTCTACCTTGATTTATGTACAATTCAATACAAATTACATTAAAATTCATATATTGTACAACGATTTTATAGTGGTTAGTAATAACCAACCATAATTCATTATTGGAATTTTAAATAATCAACTTTATAATTTTTTAAGGTTGATTATTTATACTTTAATGAGCAATTTTATTCAGCATTTACATAACTTGAACTACTTGTCTATACATCTTTATTCATGTCTATGCCAGTTTCTGGATGAATTATATTTTCTATTTCACATATTTTTATATATAAGTGTAGCTTTTTTGCTTATTAAATATAATATTTTTTTTCATGTACAAATTATAACTATATTGTCATTAAATATACTAATAAAGTATTAAGTATACTAATAAAGCATTACAAATTGAAATTTAAAAACAATTGCTATATAATATATAAATGTTGTAATAATAGATCTTATTATGGATAAGGATTTCTGTTATCAATTTAATTATTGAGTATAAATCTGTATCCAATAGAAAGGAATTGAAAACATAGAATGGTTTGTAATACTAAAAAAAAATATATACTATTAATTATCATTGTTATGATATTATCGTTTATATGTGGTGAAAAATGGGATAAACCAACAATAAAATCAACAAAAGTTGTGGCACAAAATATACATTATAATGATACTTTAAGTGTGAAAGGGAAAAATTATTCAATAGATTACTGTATAATGAATGCCTTATTTCTTGATGAAACCTCAATGGATTTTAATATAGCTTTGCGAGGGAATAAAAATGTGGGGGCAATTAAAGTTATAGCAAAAGATCAAAATAAAAATTATTTAAAAGTTGATACCAATGAATCATCTAATACCAATTTTTTAGAGGATACTATAGAAATAAATAAAAAAACTACTAAAATATATCTATATGTTTATCCATTAACAAAAACTATGTTATATAATAAATCATTAAATTTAAGTACTATACCATTTAAAACAAGTATCTTAGATGTATCATTATTAAAATCACAGCAAATACAAACCTTAAAGAAATAAAAAATTTATAGACATTTAAAAACGAAAGCATAAAAGGAGACTATTATGGACATTTTTAAGAAAAAATCATTTGAGCAGATGAAAAGTGGTATAAAACAATCAGGATTAAAAAAAGAGCTTACAGCAATAGATATTGCAGCTTTAGGTATAGGTGCTGTTGTTGGTGTCGGAATATTTGTTGCAACAGGAACTGGAGCACATATTGCAGGACCAGCAGTTATTATATCTTTTATACTAGCGGGGATTGTAGCTTGTTTATGTGGGCTATGTTATTGTGAACTTGCAACAATGTTTCCTGTTGCTGGTAGTACATATTCTTATGCTTATATAGCATTTGGAGAAATAGTTGCAATGTTAATAGGTTGGTGTTTAACAGCAGAATATTTGGTTGCCTGCAGTGCAGTAGCATCTGGATGGTCTGGGGCATTCGTGGGTATTTTAAAAACATCAAGCATTAATTTGCCTCGTATTATTACTTCATCACCAAGTGGTGGTGGAATAGTAGATTTACCTGCAATACTAATAGTATTATGTTTAACTGTACTTTTATGTTTTGGGATGGAGGAAAGTTCTAAACTTAACAATATTATTGTCAGCATAAAAATAGGAATAATACTTCTTTTTGTAATAGTCGGAGTAGGACATATTAATATAACAAATTATAAACCATTTGCACCATTTGGTTTTAAAGGAGTATTTGCAGCAACTGCATCAATATTCTTTTCATATCTTGGGTTTGATGCTATTGCGACTAGTGCTGAAGAAGCTAAAGATCCCAAAAGAGGCGTATCTATTGGACTTATTACCTGCTTAGTTATAGTCAGTATACTGTATATTTCTGTAGCGTTTGTACTTACTGGAATTGTTCCATATAATTCTATAGATTTACAAAATGCACTGCCTGCTGCACTATCGAGCATAGGAATAAACTGGGGTTCTATTTTAGTTGGAATAGGCTGTATAATTGGAATGATATCTACACTTTTAGTTGTGCTTTATGGTCAGGTAAGAATATTTATGGTAATGTCTAGAGATGGATTATTGCCAAAACTATTTTCAAAAATTCATAGTAAATATAAAACTCCATATATTGCAACTATAATTACAGGTATTATTGCAGCGATAATAGCAGGATTTTTGCCAATGGATATTATTGTTCAATTTCTAAGTATTGGAACCATTTTAGGTTTTATAGTTGTAGCCTTAAGTGTAATAGTACTTAGAAAAAGAATGCCCAATTTCAAAAGAACATTTAAGTGTCCATTTGTTCCAGTAACACCAATGCTCGCAATTATTTGCTGTATAATTTTATTAAGTAGACTTGGATTAAAAACTTGGATTGGTTTTATTGTTTGGTTAATAATTGGAATAATTACTTATATAGTGTATGGAAGAAAACATAGTGTTATTCAAAATGAAAATAGCTCTAAATTGTAAAGCATTAATATAACAATCATTCAACATAAAATTCTATGATTATTACTTATAATTAATACCTTTTACATAAACATTAAATATATTTATATAAACAAAGCCATTTGATATAACATTAGTTATTTTGAATGGCTTTGTTTATAATATTAAATCATCTCCTGGGTCGCTATAACATCTCCGAAAAAGATGCATAAACAACTTTCCTTCTGAAATGTCGTTAATCAACCCAAAGGATTTACATATGTGTTGTCACCCCTAGGATATAAGAAACAAGTCAAATAGCCCACGCAAAGATACTAGATTTATAAAATTTAGTAAGTAAATTTTTATATTTTTTTAATACAAATACTGAACCAATTGCATTAACTACCATAAGTAATAAAGCAATACATCCTAATATATCATGAATTCCTAACCTTACCGTACTGCCACCAATCTCATACATTATTAAAGTTCCTAATATATCACAAGTTAATCCTACACAAAACATAACAGCATGCCAAGGAAGCAAAATTTTTCGATTAACTTCATTTAAAATAGAAATTGTATAAAAAATCAATGCTAAATTCACTAAAATTATTGAGATAACTAACATTTTTCACCCCTATTAATAAATTATAGTACTCTCGGAAACTCTCAAGCCATTGCTAATTCTAGGTTCATTTTTATGCATATATCAACTTCACCCCAGAATTTCTTCGAGCTTTCTATATTGAGGATAGCATAGGT
>NZ_JAHLEC010000057.1 GCF_018861705.1 Clostridium psychrophilum
AACGTTATTTTTGCAAAACATAGTAATCCTCCTCTACGTACTGATTTTGATATTATTATATCATAATTACTACGTTTGGAAGTAATTACAAGCTTTTTGTGGGATAATCATGTTATAAGTAAAAGAAAGCCAGGAAAATTATATGATTTTCCTGGCTTTGAGTATTAATTTCTATTGGTCAGTAAAATATAGCAATATATTGTTAGTTGGAGTTATAATAAAAGCAGAATATTTTGCTTGATTAATTTGAAAAATTTCAATTATAATTAGATAGTTTAAAAAATACGGGGGGAACATATGAATATTAATGAAAGACCATTAATTTTTGATGGTGCAATGGGTACATATTACGCAAGTGTTTGTAAAAATCCATTATCCAAATGTGAGCTTGCTAATATTTATGACAGAAAAACCATTTTAAATATACATAAGGAATATATAAATGCAGGTTGCAAGGCGATTAAAACTAACACATTTGGAGCAAATAAAATTAGTCTTGAGAGTGATTATAATACAATGAGGAGTGTTATTGTAAAAGGTTATGAGATTGCTAAAGAGGCTGCAATGGATACCGATGTTTTAGTTTTTGCAGATATTGGACCTATTCCAGTTCTAGAAAAGATAAGCTTACTTACGGCATATAAAGAAATAGTAGATGTGTTTTTAAAGCTTGGTGCAGCAAACTTTATATTTGAGACCTTTAGCAGTTATGAATATATGGTTGAGATATCAAAGTATATTAAGGAGAAAAATTCAAATGCATATGTTTTAATGGAACTTGCAGTTTCACCTGAAGGGTTTACAAGGATTGGTATATCAGGTGAAAAATTTATTGAAAAGGTTTCAAATATATCAAGTATAGATGCGTGCGGCTTTAATTGCTTTTTGGGGCCTAATCATTTACTTAGATATATTAAAACTCTTAATATAGAAAATAAAACAATTTCTGTTATGCCAAACTCAGGGTATCCCACAGTAATAAATAATCGTATGTTTTTTAGTAATACTAAAGAATATTTTGCAAGTCAAATGCTTGAAATAGCAAAACAAGGGGTAGCTATAATAGGCGGGTGTTGCGGTACAACTCCAGAGTTTATAAGAGAAACTGTAGCCAAGATAGAAGGGCTATCTCCTCATGAAATTGTTTCATCCATAAAAGGAGAGAAAATTCAGTTTGAAAAATTAATTATTAAAAATTCTCTACTTGAAAAAATTAGGCTTGGGGAAAAGATTATTGCGGTAGAACTCGATCCACCAATGGATACAGGAATAGATTTCTTTATGAACAGTGCTAAAAGCCTTAAAGAACAAGGGGCTGATGCAATAACCATTGCAGATTGTCCTGTTGCAAGAGTTAGAGTAGATAGTAGCCTGCTTGCTTGTAAGTTAAAGAGAGAACTTAACATTACAACTATTCCTCATATGACTTGTCGTGATAGAAATATTAATGCAACAAAAGCCTTGCTTTTAGGGTTAAGCATTGAGGGAGTAAATAATGTTTTAGTGGTAACTGGAGACCCGGTGCCTACAGCTGAGCGTGATGAGGTTAAGGCAATGTTTAGTTTCAATTCTGTAATACTCGCCAATTATATTACTAATTTAAATGATACAACATTCTCATCACCTTTTAATATTTGTGGTGCATTAAATGTAAATGCTATTAATTTTAGTAGTCAACTTGCACACGCAAAAAAGAAAATAGAAAATGGTGTAACTATGTTTTTAACACAACCAATTTTATCAAAACAAGCTGTAGAGAACTTAAAACGAGCACGCAGGGAATTAACTGCTAAAATTTTAGGTGGGATTATTCCAATTGTAAGTCACAGGAACGCTTGCTTTATGAATAATGAAATTTCAGGAATAAGTGTCTCTGAAGAAATAACGGAGTTATATAAGGATATTTCAAAAGAAGAAGCTACTATTCTTGCAATTAAGATATCTACGGATATTGCTAGAGAAATTCATGATTATGTAGATGGGTATTATCTTATTACGCCGTTTAAAAGAATTGATATAATTTCTGAAATCATTAAAAACATAGGAAACATTAATAGTTAGTAATTTATATAATTTAGTAGATTAAAACTCCCATCACGTGAAAACACATGATTTATCATGTAAAAAAACATGACGGGAGTTTTAAATTTTTTGAATAAAAATATTTTAAGGGAATGTTGACAAGTATTGTTGGGTATCATATAATGAACGTATGAACAATAATTCATACGTTCACATGAAGGAGGAAAAAATAGATGGATAAAGATATAGAATTTTGTCACTGCGCAACTGTTCATGAAGATGAGATAGAAAAAGTAAGAAGATTAATACCACCTGCAGAGAATTTATCGGATCTTGCAGAACTTTTTAAGGTTTTTGGAGATAGTACAAGAATTAAAATCCTTTGTGTGCTTTTTGAAACTGAAATGTGTGTTTGTGATATAGCAGCGCTTCTTATTATGACTCAATCAGCTATTTCACATCAATTGCGTGTTCTTAAAAATGCTAGACTTGTTAAGTACAGACGTGATGGTAAGGTTGTCTATTATTCTTTGGATGATCAGCATGTTAAACAAATATTTGATCAAGGACTTATACACATAAAAGAACTAAGGTAATATTCTATTACATAAAGATAAATTTATTATATAAAATAACGTAAATACTTTGAAAGCGAGGCGAGGAAATGGAGACTATAATAAAAAGAGAATTCATTTTAGATGGTCTATGTTGCGTCAATTGTGCAAACAAAATTGAAGCACAATGTAAAAAGCTAGATGGAGTATCTGATGCGAATATAAACTTTATTAGTAAAAATTTGGTGATACAATTTCAAAGCGAGGATAAAATATCAAAAATTATAGTTGAAGCAAAAAAAATAGTTAAGAGGATAGAGCCCGATGTTAATTTTATACAAAGGGACGTCCATGGAGTTAAATATGAGGGACATTCACATAATCATGATAATGGACATTCTGGTGAGAACGAAGGAAATAATAAAAATAAAATTATACGCTTTTGTGTAGGGTTTGCAATTTATATTATAGCAGTTATATTAAAATTAGATTACTTTCTTGAATTTTCATTATATCTTATAAGTTATTTATTAATTGGTGGAGACGTATTAATAGTTGCTATAAAAAATATATTGCGAGGAGAAGTTTTTGATGAAAATTTCTTGATGGCACTTGCAACCGTGGGAGCGTTTTCTATAGGACAATTTCCAGAGGGCGTTGGGGTTATGCTTTTTTATCAAGTAGGTGAATTTTTTCAGGATATGGCTGTAAATAAATCTACAAAGTCTATATCAGCACTTATGGATATAAGGCCAGATTATGCTAATAAGAAAATTAATGATGAGATAGTAATAGTTGATCCAGACGAGGTACACATTGGCGATATCATAATAGTAAAACCAGGAGAAAAAGTACCTTTAGATGGTAATGTTATAGAAGGAAGTTCGTTAATAGATTCATCTGCCTTAACTGGTGAATCGGTTCCAAGAGAAGTTGAGACTGGCGGTGAAATTTTAGCAGGTTGTATAAATAAAAATGGGTTATTAACTATAGAGGTAAAAAAAGAGTTTGGGGAATCGACGCTTGCAAAAATATTGGATTTAGTTAAAAATGCTAGTAGCAAAAAAGCACCAACTGAAAACTTTATAACTAAGTTTGCAAGATATTACACTCCGATTGTAGTTATAAGTGCAGTTGTACTTGCTTTGATTCCACCACTTTTAATACCTGGTGCTACTTTCTCGCAGTGGATATATAGAGCATTGGTATTTTTAGTAGTATCTTGTCCTTGTGCTTTAGTAATATCTATCCCACTAGGATTCTTTGGGGGAATAGGTGGTGCATCTAAAAATGGAATTTTGGTTAAAGGTGGAAACTACTTGGAGGCACTAAATAGCGTTGAAATGGTGGTTTTTGATAAGACGGGAACATTAACTAAAGGAGTATTTAAGGTTACACAAATGCATGCACAGGGTGATATAAACAAAGACGAATTATTAGAGTATGCAGCATTTGTTGAAAGCTATTCTAATCATCCAATTGCAACATCTATACTAAAAGCTTATGGTAAAGAAGTAAACAAAAAAGATATTGAGAATGTAGAAGAAATAGCGGGGAAAGGTATCAGAGCTAAAGTAAAAGGAAAATATGTCTTAGCTGGTAACTCAAAGCTCATGGATAGTGAGAAAATAGCCTATACTAAAGGTGAAAATATTGGTTCCATAATATATGTAGCTATAGACAATAAATACGTTGGTAGTATTATAATTTCTGATGAGATAAAAGATGATTCTATCTCTGCTATAAAAAGTTTAAAGTCTATGGGTGTTAAAAAAATAGTAATGCTTACTGGTGATAATAAAGATATAGCCAGCAGCATTGGAAAGGCTCTTTTCGTAGATGAAGTTTACTCAGAACTCCTTCCACAGGATAAGGTAGAAAAACTTGAGAAACTTCAAAAAGAAAAATCGCCTAAAGGGAAAATTGTTTTTGTAGGAGATGGCATCAATGATGCACCAGTACTTGCAAGGGCAGATATTGGAATAGCTATGGGTGGAGTAGGATCAGACGCAGCAATAGAAGCAGCTGATATAGTAATCATGACAGATGAACCATCAAAGATTGCACTAGCTATCCAAATCGCAAAAAAAACAAAGAAGATTGTTATGCAAAATATTGTATTTGCACTAGGCGTAAAGGCAATTATTTTGATTCTTGCAGTTTTTGGACTTGCAAATATGTGGGAAGCAGTTTTTGGAGATGTAGGGGTTGCTTTGATTGCAGTGTTAAATTCTATGAGAGCGATGAAGGTTTAAATATATAAATAAAAATTAAAAAGGTTAACAAGAAGTAAAACTCTTGTTAACCTTTTTTTATAAGTTTTATTGTTTCATAGCAGCTTTTATACTTTAAAAGGTAGAAATATTATTATTTAAAACTTTTTGTGGTGCAGAGTCTTTAGTAAGGAAATTAATAAGTAACTTACCATTATATATTTTAATGAAAAATCTAATAACGAATATAAATAGGTTGTAAAATAAATTAATATGATATATAATTGGTATATACAACATGACAACATAACAATATGATGAATACATACAAAAACATATATAAATGAGGAGGGAAAGTTTTGAAAAAGGTGTCAAAGGATAATCCTATTCCACTTCATTATCAGATAAAAGAAATATTGCAAGAAATGATAGAAAATGAAGTTTTAAAGCCAGGTCAATCAATTCCGACAGAAAGAGAACTTTGTGAAATCCAAGGGGTAAGTAGGATGACGGTAAATAAGGCTATAATGTCTCTAGTAAATGAGGGGTTGATTTATAGGCAACAAGGGAAAGGAACTTTTGTGTCTGTTCCAAAGGTTAACCGCGAAATATCAAGGCTTAAGGGTTTTACTGAGCAAATGGAGGAAAATGGTCTGATTTCAAAAACAATAATATTATCTTACAAAATAATCAAAGCAACAAAGCAATGCAAAATTGAACTTAAAATGCCTGAAAATGAAGATAAAATATTTGAAATTAAAAGACTTAGATTTAGTGATAAAGATCCAGTTGCAATTGAAACAGCATGTCTTCCATATTTTCTATATAAAGGAATGACTAGAGAAATGGTTGAAGATAAACCACTGTATGGTATATTTCGTGAAATATATGGATACCATCCATATAGGGCAACACAATCGATTGAACCTACAATGCTTAATGAATATGAAAGCAAACTATTAAATCAAGAAAATGGTGCTTTGGCATTAGTATTTAGGCAAACAACCTATTTGAAAAATGAAACACCAATTGAATTAACTAAGGCAATATACAGAAGTGACAAGTATAAATATCAAATAACTTTAAAATAAATGATAACTGTTTATAATTAAATATTTCGTGGGGTGATGAATATCAAAGCAATAGTTAATGGAAAACTTATTATGAAAGATAGAATAAGTTATGATAGTGTAATAATATTTGATACAAAAATCGTTGGCATTGTCAGTAAAGATAATTTCCTTCAATATCAAATAGATTTTAAGACAAAATATAAGGAAGCAATATTAGTAATAGATGCAAAAGACGAATATGTATCACCTGGTTTTATTGATATTCATATTCATGGTTCTGGTGGGTACGATACTATGGATGCGAGTGATAAAGCGTTAAGAACTATAGGCACTACAATAGCAGCTAATGGAGTAACAGCTTATTTACCTACTACAATGACTATGGATACGACAAGTATATACAAAGCATTAAATGCAGTAAGAAAAGAAATGAGCCTAGAAACAGAAGGTGCAAAAATTCTAGGGGTACATATGGAAGGACCTTTCATAAATGAAAAATACAAAGGTGCCCAGAAAGCGGATAATATCATAAAACCAAATTATGACATTATAAAGGACTATTTGGATATTATTAAAATAATAACACTTGCTCCAGAAAAAGATGAGAATCATAGTTTTATAAAAGAAGTAAAAAATAATTCTAAAATAACATTGTCGGTAGGTCATTCAGATGCAAGTTATGAGGAGACAATGAAGGCAATTGAGGATGGAATAACCCATGCGACACATACATTTAATGCTATGACTCCATTAAATCATAGAAAACCGGGAGTTGTAGGTGCAATATTTACAAGCGATATAACATGCGAGCTAATAGCAGATCTGATACATGTTCATCCAGCAATATTTAATATACTTATAAATGCAGTTCATAA
This sequence comes from Clostridium psychrophilum, assembly GCF_018861705.1. Taxonomy (GTDB): domain Bacteria; phylum Bacillota; class Clostridia; order Clostridiales; family Clostridiaceae; genus Clostridium_AD; species Clostridium_AD psychrophilum. The sequence goes on from NZ_JAHLEC010000057.1 coordinate 6,738, forward strand.
AGATAAACTGGTACTTATAACAGATTCTATGAGAGCTGGTTGTATGAAAAACGGTATTTATGATCTTGGTGGACAAAAGGTAATAGTTAAAAATGGAGCTGCAAGGCTTGAGGATGGAACGCTTGCTGGAAGTGTTTTAACTTTAAACAAGGCTGTATTAAACATGTTCAATAACAGCAATTTAAAAATTTATGATGTAGTTGCAATGGCTTCATTCAATCCAGCAAAAGTTATCAACATAGATGATAAAAAGGGAAGTCTAGAGGTCGGATTTGATGCAGATATAGTTATTTTTAATGATAATGTAGATGTGTTTACTACAATAGTTGAAGGAAAGATAGTTTACAAAACTCAAGAGTAAATTTTGAGTATTATAATGAGGCGGTGCAAATATGAGAATAATAGTTATGGATAATTACGATGAAATGAGTAAAAAAGCAGCATTAATGATTGCAAGTCAGGTTATGTTAAAGCCTAATAGTGTTTTAGGTCTTGCAACTGGAGATACTCCAATTGGAATGTATAAAGAACTAACTAAATTATATAACAAAAGAGATATAGATTTTAAGGAAGTTAGAACTTTTAACTTGGACGAATATTATGGAATTAATCACGAAAATCATCAAAGTTACTATTATTTCATGAATGCTAATTTATTTAACAATATAAACATAGTAAGAGAAAATATTTATATGCCTAATGGTATGGAAAAAGATGTAAATACTAGTTGCAATGAATATGAAACCAAAATAAAAGAACTTGGTGGCATAGATATGCAAGTGCTAGGCATTGGTGGAAATGGTCATATTGGTTTTAATGAACCAAATGTAAATTTCGAGGCAGAAACGCATTTAGTTAATCTAGAGGAAGAAACAATAAAAGCTAATTCTAGGTTCTTCAAATCTATAAATGATGTACCAGTAAAAGCTATAAGTATGGGAATAAAGACTATAATGAACTCTAAAAAGATTATATTGCTAGCTAGTGGATTAAATAAAGCCAAGGCTATAGAAAGAGCTGTTAATGGTAAAATAAATCCTAATATACCTGCTTCAATTCTTCAACTTCATAATGATGTAACCATTATATTGGATAAAGAAGCAGCCAGTAGTTTATAAAATGAAAAGCACTTACACTAGGTATAACCTAGTATATGTGCTTTTTTAATTATGTACTTATTAAAATAGGTATTACTAAGCTATTTATCTTAATTTTTTAGTTCTTTGTTTTTGTATAATAAATTATAACAATAAGTTATTATATCACTTCTTTTGATTATCCCTATAAAAACTCCATTATCATCTACAACAGGAACAAAATTTTGATCTTTTGCGAGTGATATTAAGCTTTCAATGTCAGCACTAATTAATACAGCTTTGTTAGAGATATGTCTTGGAATTTCTTGAATTATAATTTTATTTGTATCATTAAAACTTAAATTGGGAGTATTTTTTAATTTCCATAACAAATCGCCCTCAGTTAAAGTACCTACATATTTACCTGTTCCATTTACTAATGGTACAGAGGTATACCTATGGTACTCCATTCGTTCTAGGGCTTGTCTCATAGTAGATTTTGGATTTTCATAAACAACTTGGTTTTTAGGCGTAAGAAAAAAAGCTATGTTCATATTTCACCCACCCTTTGAATATTTTTATTTTAGTTTCTCAGTTGCCTTGCTATATCATTATATCATGTCTAATAGATTTAATAATGTATAATTTATTAAATCAATCTCATTTATTGATAATTAGGTTAGGTGCTTGTTTTCATATTTATGACAGTCTTAAGTTTCCATTTACCTTTTTTAAATCGTATATAATAAAGTGAACCACGAACCACCCAATCAATAATCATACCAAGCCATACTCCTACTAATCCGAAATTTAATACAATCCCTAGTAAATAACCTAATGTAATTCTGAAAGCCCACATTCCTATAATTGTAGTTATCAATGTATATTTTACATCCCCAGCGCCTTTTAACCCTGCAGGTAATACAAAAGCGACTGACCATATTGGTATACATAAAGAATTTACTATAATTACAGTAGATGCTAAATGAATTATTTCCTTATTATTAGTGTATAGTGATACAAACTTCCCAGCAAAGGGGATGAACATTAAGGCAACTGCAGTTAATAAAACAGTTGATAGCTTCGTAATATATGATAGTGAATGCTGCGCCTCATTTCTTTCCCCTTTTCCCATATATTTGCCAACAAAAGCAGTTGCTGCGATACATAAAGAATTTCCTGGTACATTAAGTAGATTAGCAATGGAGCCAGCAATTACATTTGAAGCGATAGAAATAGTTCCCATATCTACTATGTAAATTTGAGTGATCAATTTTCCACCATTAAACATTAAGGACTCTAAACTTGCAGGCAAGCCAATTCCGAATATAGGTTTTAATAGTGATTTATCAAATTTGAATTTTTTTATATTTGTTAATTTTAAGATTTTTGAACCTCTTATAAGAACTATTAATATAATAATACCGCCACTAACCCTTGCAATAGCGATACCAAGTGCTGCTCCGACTACTCCCATTCCTAAAATATTTATAAAAGTAAAGGTTAGACTTACATTTATTATGTTCATTAAAATGCTTATTTTCATAGGAGTTTTTGTATCACCAGCTCCACGAAGTAGCCCATCTCCAACTACATCAATAGTTATTAATGGATAAGTAAGCAAAGTTATACCTAAATATGTGTGTGCATTATTTATTACTATAGAGTCCGCTGAGCCAAAAAGCATAGCAATTATAGGCCCTTGGCATAACCACATTATAATAGTTACTAAAAAAGATATTATAAGTCCACAATAAAGAGTCTGTTTCATAGTAGCATTAGCTTTTTTTATATTTTGTTGTCCAATAAATTGAGCGACAACAACCATACCGCCAATTGCAAGAGCAGTAAAAAATGCTATAAATATATTATTTATAGAATCAACCATACCAATTGCAGAAACTGCTTCCTTTCCTATATGTCCTGCCATCATAGTATTTACCATACCTAAAGATATAATAAATAATTGTTCCGTTACTATTGGAGCTGTTAAATTAAGTACATCTTTTCGTATCCATTTCATGATTGTCGCCTCTTATCTTATTTTAAGTATGTCATGTTATTATAACATTATAATTATTTCAATTCATTAATTAACAGTTTTCCTATCTGTTTTCGATTTTTGAGGTTTTAAAAAGCTCAATTTAGTTTCTGTTGTTATAATTGCAATTAATATAGTTAAACATCCTAAAATCATTTTAAATGTAAATATTTCATGTAGTATTGTAACAGAAAAAATAGAGCCAAACACTGATTCTAGACATAAAATAATAGCAGCATGGGTAGAGGTAGTATATTTTTGAGCTATATTTTGTATAATAAATGCAATCATAGTGCTAAAAACGGCTAGATAAAAAATAGCAAATATTGTACCTGAATTTAAAGAATGTGGTACTGGTTCACAGATAAGTGCAGATATAATTGAAAATATACCAGCAGAACCTAATTGTATTATTACCAGTAATATGGGATCTACATTCTTAATAAAATATTCAACGGAAACAATATGGGCAGCAAAAAACACTGAACATAGAAGTGTCAAACTATCACCTAGTCCAATATGCAATCCACCATCTAACGTTAACATTCCTATACCAATAAAACACATAAAAGCCGATACTAATGAGAATGTATCTGGCTTTTTCTTGCTAATTATCCAATATAGAAAGGGAACAATAATTACATTAGTTCCAGTAAGAAAAGCATTTTTACCAGCAGTTGTATATTTCATACCAACAGTTTGAGCTGCAAAGCCTAGGAATAAAAGAAGTCCAACAAGTGACCCAACTTTTACCTCATAAATAGTTATGTGTTTAATTCTTTTCCTAAAAATAAACAACATAATTATCACAGAAATGCCAAACCGCATTGCCATTATATAAAAAGGCGAGAAGCTATCTAAGGCACCTTTTACAGCTATAAAACCTCCACCCCAAATTATGGCCACTATTAACAAGGATATATCCGCTATAACACTCTTTTTTTTGCTCATATTTATCATTGTTATCACTTCCTTAAAGAAAAATAAATTATTGACATATATAAATGATGATGCAATTTATTTTAACATAGAAATAAGTATTAACCTAAAATAAAAGATGAGAATGTATCAGGCATTACCATAGAATTTCCATACTTTAGTCCTTGTGAAAGAAAGTAGCATATACTTTCTTTTATATCCATTGACATTGATAATTAACATATTTATAATTAAATAATGCAGAGTAAAAGACTAAGAATTAATGAACGTATTTAGTGTGTTACGTAAGAGGAGCGAGATAAAAACATGGAAATATATTTAGATAACAGTGCAACTACTATGCCTTATGATAAAGTTATAGAGGAAGTATGTAGTACAATGAAAAACTATTATGGAAATCCATCTTCAGCTCATAGTTTAGGTTTTAAGGCAGAACAAAAACTTAGGGAGATGCGGTTAAAAATTGCTGAAAGTATAAATGCGAGTAGTGATGAAATAATATTCACATCAGGAGGCAGTGAGAGCAATAATTTCCTTATAAAGGGATTCGCTAAAAGGTCTTTAAATATAATAACTACAAAAATAGAACATCCAAGTGTATTAAACACTTTTAAGTCACTTGAAGATTCTGGAGTAAAAGTTACTTATATTGATGTTGATGATAATGGCAGGATTGATGTAGAGGCTCTTATAAATAGTATAAATAAGGAAACACAAGTTGTTAGTGTAATGCATGTTAATAATGAAATAGGGGTAATGCAGGACATTGAGCTTATTGGAAAATTAATTAAAGAAAAAAGCAGTAGAGCTAAATTTCATGTAGACGCAGTACAAAGTTATGGAAAAATCCCAATTGATGTACAAAAGTGTAATATCGATTTATTATCTACTAGTGCACACAAAATTCATGGACCACGTGGAGTTGGATTCGCATATGTAAGAAAGGGGCTTATACCAAAGTGCCTAATATGTGGTGGAGGTCAAGAAAAAAATCTAAGATCTGGTACAGAAAATCTTGCAGGTATAGTTGGGTTTGGGACTGCTTCTGAGATTATATTGAAAAATCGACATGAGAATTTTAATAAAGTTTTAGAGCTAAAGAAATATTTTATAGAGGAATTGTCTAAAGTTAATGATATTTTAATAAATAGTAAATTAGAAGCTAATTTTACACCTTATATTTTAAGTGTATCTTTTCTTGGAGTAAAAGGGGAAGTACTTCTTCATGCTTTAGAGCAAAAAGGAATATATGTGTCTACAGGTTCCGCATGTTCATCTAAAAGCCACAAAAGTAGTGAAATATTAACGGCGATAGGGAGAACTAAAGACCAGCAAGCAGGAACTATAAGGTTTAGTTTTTCGGAATTCAATAATAAAGATGAAGTGGATTATGTTATAATTGAACTGAATAAATCACTAAAATTTTTAAGAAAACTTAACAAAAGATAATTGGTAAGTTTTTATAAGAAGCAGAGGAGTGTCAAAAGATGAAAAAAGTAATACTTGTAAAATTTGCACCTGAGATATTTTTAAAAGGTCTTAACAGAGGTAAATTTGAGAAAAAACTTAAAGATAATATAAAAAATGTAATTAAGGACTTAAGCTATGAATTTGTTGAAGACACTGGAAGATGGTTTATATATTCAGAGCAAATGGAACAAATTATAGAAAAAGTTAAAAATGTTTTTGGGGTAATGGAAATATGTGTAGTTACGCAGGTTGAAGCAACATTAGATAGCATTGTAAAACAAACACTACTAGAGTTACAAGAGACTTCAGCTAAAACTTTTAAAGTACAAACTAATAGAGCAAACAAAGATTTTAGCCCAGGATCTATGGACGTAAGTAGAAAAGCTGGATCTTATATATTACAAAATAATAAAGATGTAAGTGTGGATGTCCATAATCCAGAATGCGTTATAAATGTTGAAATAAGAAACATGGCATATATCTATGCTAAGAGAATAAAGGCAGTAGGTGGTTTGCCTTATGGTATGAATGGTAGTACTATGCTCATGTTATCTGGAGGTATAGATTCTCCTGTTGCTGGCTATATGATGGCAAGACGTGGGGTAGAAGTTAGTGCAGTTTATTATCACAGTCATCCATATACTAGTGAGAGAGCGAAAGATAAGGTAAAGCAGTTAACTAACATATTAAAAGGATATACTGGAAAACTAACATTGTATGTAGTGCCTTTTACTGAAATTCAAATGCAGATTATAGAAAAGTGCAGAGAAGATGAATTAACAATAATAATGAGAAGATTTATGATGAGGCTTGCCTGTGCACTTGCTGAAAAATTTGGTATTAATTCAGTAACAACTGGAGAAAGTGTAGGGCAAGTGGCTAGTCAAACTATGGAGGGCCTTGTAGTAAGTGATGATGTTTCTGATAGACCAGTGTTTAGACCACTTATTGCTATGGATAAAGTAGATATTATAGAAGTTTCAAGGGAAATAGATACTTATGAAACATCCATTTTACCTTTCGAGGATTGTTGTACTATTTTTGTTCCTAAACATCCGAAAACTAAACCAAGGTTAATTGAAATAACTAAGTCTGAATCAGTTTTAGACATTGATAAATTGGTTGAAAAAGCTATAGCCGACATGGAAATTTATAAATAAATATGTAATTTATTAAAGTAAGCTAACAAAGATATAATATCTTTGTTAGCTTACTTTAATTTTACAGGCTTTTATTTGTATTACATAAATTTCAATTTATCTTTTGATTATTAAACTTAATAGTAAAATGTTTATCTAGATACTTGTCTACTCCTATGCGTTTACAAAGCTTATAAGCAGCTATAGAAATATAAGACCATACTATAGCAATAAACCACCCACCCAGAACATCGGTTGGATAGTGGGCACCCACATGAACCCTACTAATACCTACAAGAACTAGGTATGTAGCTATAATACTACTTAATAAATAAGCAATTTTTTTATTTTTAATTCGCTTAATTATAAAGTAAATAAGAACAATACCAATAGCTGTAGAAATAGAAGAATGGCCACTTGGAAAACTATAACCATGAGCTTCAACAAGTTTGATACCAGTGGGTCTAGATCTCTGTACAATGTTTTTGAGTAGCAAATTGGTAAAACCAGTAATGCCAATATTAAATACACAGCATATAGCTTCCAATTTGTTATTCAATAAATATAATATAATGAAACCCAATAGGGTTATCAAAATCTGGAAAGTAGGGTCTGAGGATATTGAAACAGTTATAAAAAATTGATCCCATCCCAAATTCATAGAACTTGTTAAATAATAAGGCATCTTAATTAAATCATCCTTTCTTTATTACATTTAATATTGATATGTTTATAAATATTTGTTCAATATAAAATATATAAAATTGAAATTAAGTCACAAGCATTAATTATATTATATTATATTATATCAAAAGCTATGATTAAAAGATACATTTATATTGTTAACAACAATATTGTAAAACACTAATTATGTTTTACGATATATTTATATTGAAAAACAATAAAAAAGTGTTGATAATTAATTAAATAAGTAGTAAGATTGAATGAGTAGTAAGATTGAATCAGCATTGAAATTATGGAAAATATTATTAATAAGTTAATTGTAAATGAGCTATTGTGGCCGAAGGGTATTATTATAATAAGGAGGAAGACATGGAAAATAGAATTAAGAAAAAGCTGAAGGTTAAAATGGTATGGAACTTATTTATAATATTACTAATACTTCAATTTTTCATTGAATGGTTTTGTGGATTACGATTACTTGTATTTGGATTGAGTGCAAATTTTATAAGACTGATTTTAAGTTCATTTTTACTATTATCACCAATTTATTTTTTTAATTATAGAAAATATAAGTTGTTAAAAAAAATTTGCGGTGTGTTATCTGTTATTTGTTTAATTCCTATTATATTTTTGTACATGTTTGGTTTTTCAGGAAATAAATATTTCTACTTTCAAAATCCATATAAAAACAATAGTAGAATTTTGGTGGCAGAAGAAACGTCTTGGTTACTGAGTGGGAGTACTAGTTTTTATGAAAGGAAGTATGGAATTTTTATAAAACCTATAAATCAAAGTATTACAACAGATGATGGGTATAGACCATTCTCAAATGATGAATATAAGATAAAATGGCTAGATGAGGATAGAATGCAATTAGATTATGGGTATGGCTCAATGAATATTTGGAAAACAGATATAATAAGTTTTAAATAAATATAAAATATATTTATTTTACAGGAGGTAATGTAGAATGAAAAAAGTAGGTGTGAATTTATTAGGCATTTATGACATGATTTTAGCATTTGGAGCTATTTATATTGGAGTAGATATGTCAAGCTCAAATAGTCAAATGTTCATACAATATCCCAGAGAATGGCTAGCTAAAGTTCCTTTTGGAAGCTGGGTTACTCCTGGATTAATTGCAATTGTATTATTCGGACTTGGGAATTTATTAGCAGCAATTTTTTGCTTGAAAAAAGAAAATAGTAAGTCATGGGTTATGTCTGTAGTAATGGGCGGAATATTATTTATAAGCCTTATAACTCAAATAATGATACTTGGAGAATGGTACTTAGCGACTGTGGAATTATTGCTGCTTAGTATAGTTCAACTATGGCTTAGTATTTATGTATTTAAGGCCTATAAATATTTATAATACTTTGTAATACTTTGTAATAATTAAATTATCTCCTGGGTCGCTGCAATATTAACGATTTCAGAAGGAGATTTAGACTTCTACTTTTAGTAGTAGCAAACTTTCTTTCTGAAATGTTGTTAAAAGGATCTTAATATTGATTTGTCGTATAGTGTATGACATATGTTAACGAAAAGAATATATTTCCCGGGAATTGAAAGTTATTAGTATAATTTAGCAAAAAACAAATGAGTTTAATTAATTAATCTCATTTGTTTTTTTATAATGCTATTTTATGACAAATTCAAAAATTGCTTTATTCTTTCATGTTTAGGATTTGAAAATAACAATTCAGGAACTGAATTCTCTAGTATTTCGCCGTTTTCCATAAAGATAATTTTATCTGATATTTCCTTTGCAAATTGCATCTCGTGTGTGACTACAATGAGCGAAATTTTTTCGAGTGCAAGACCTCTAATAACCTTTAATACTTCGCCTACAAGTCTAGGGTCTAATGCAGAGGTTGGCTCATCGAATAAAATTAAATCAGGATTCATAGCAAGGCATCTAGCAATAGCAATTCTTTGCTTTTGACCACCAGATAGGGTGCAGGGATAGGAATCAATTTTATCTAATAAATCAACTTTTACAAGTAGTTTTTTTGCAATTTCTATGGCATCCTTTTTAGTCATATTATTTACTATAATAGGAGCCTGAATTATATTTTCTAGCACAGTTTTATGAGGAAATAAATTAAAGTTTTGAAAAACCATACCTATTTTTTTATAAGCATTAACAACTTGCGTTGTATTAAGTTTCTTCTGAGCCTGTGCTATTGTAACACCATTAAATTCAATAAGGCCATTATCCATGTGTTCAAGGGAGCTTATACATCTAAGTAGTGTACTTTTACCAGAACCTGAGGGACCAATAATTGATATTACTTCGCCCTTTTTTAGACTTAGGGATACATTTTTTAAAACCTGGTTTTTATCGTAACTTTTATTTATATTAGATATCTTAAGGAAATCCATACTATCACCATCCTTCATATGTTTAGAAATTCTTTATATGTAAACTTAATTTTCTTTATTCGTAAATAGAGTATTTCTTTTCAAGCTTTCTGAAAGCCATTACGATTACTGAAGTAAATATTAAATAAATTATTGCGGCAATAATAAAAGGAGTAATTGTAAAATCACGAGTTACAATTTCTCTAGCGGCTCTTAATATATCTTGAAGTCCGATTGCAGCGAGTAAGGCTGTATCTTTTATTAGAGTAATTGCCTCGTTACACATAGGTGGAATTATTCGTTTAAATGCTTGTGGCAATATTATCTTTGACATAGTTTGTCTATAACTTAGTCCCAATACTTTAGCAGCTTCATATTGACCTTTATCTATAGATTGAATACCTGATCTAAATATTTCAGTAAAGTAAGCTCCGTAATTTAAAGAAAAGGTAAGTGCAGCAGCAGTGAAAGGAGAGAGCTTTATTCCAATAATTGGCAGACCAAAATATGTGAAAAAAAGTTGAAGAAGTAAGGGCGTTCCACGAAATAACCAAGTATAGATGTCTACGGCCTTGTTAAGTATTTTTAAATTTGAAACCTTAATTAATGCACCTAATATTCCAAGTGGTATGGAAAATATTATTGTTGCAATATATACTTCAATTGTAAGGAGACCTCCCTGTAGAATATAAGATGTAATGTCTATGTAATTTCCCAAATATAACACTCCTTTAAAATAATCAAAATCATTAGTATTACTCAAACATTCTAAGTTATGAATATTTGAGTAATAATTTGTTATTTATAAATAATATCTTTCCCAAACCATTTTTTTGAAATAGTGTTTGCGGTTCCATCTTTTTTGATTTCTGCTAGTTGTTTATTTAGTTCTGTAGTAAAGTTAACATCATTTTTCCTTATACCTACGGCATAATCTTCTACACCTAGATTTTCGTCAAGTACCTTATACATTCCAGGTTTTTTGCTAACATAGTATCTTCCAACTACTTCATCAATTACAACAGCATCAATACGCCCAGCGTTTAAGTCGAGTAGCGCCTCTGTGTTGTTTGAATATTTTTTAATATCTTTTACTGATTTAGAGAGTACAGTATCCTTAGTAAGGGCAATTTCACTGCTACTTCCTAATTGCAGTCCTATAGTTTTATCACTCATATCACTTTTATTTGAAATTTTTGATTTGCTATTTACGACAATTATTTGTTTGTTTTGAACATACACACTAGAAAATGCAATTTGTTTTTTTCTTGTATCTGTTATAGTTAATCCATTCCATATAACATCAATATCTTTATTATTTAAACTTAATATAATACCGTCCCATTCTACAGGTTTAAAGGTAACTTTAACCCCCATTCTTTTTCCGACTTCTTTTGCCATGTCAATATCGAAACCAACTATTTCACCATTTTTTCCTCTAAAACCCATTGGTGGGAAATTATCATCAAGACCAACTACTAATTCTTTTTTATTTTGTATATCTTTTAATGAATTATCAGCTGTGGGGGTGTTTCCACAAGCAGTTAAAATAGCGGTTGAAAGTATTGCCATTATTATTAATTTAAATTTCATTTTCATTTTGAACACTCCTTTATAAATCCTATTAGTATCATTTTACTTTATCACGTTAACTTTGTAAAGCAAAAATCAAAAATAATTATGAAGATAATTGTGGAAATAATAAAATGAATATACAAAGAATTTATTCGTTTTACTAAGTTGACATTAAAATAATAAAGTGTTATTCTGAAATTGAAAATTGAATAAATCCTTCAGGGTGGGGTAAGTTCCCAACCGGCGGTATAGCCCGTGAGCCGAAAGGTAGATCTGGTTTAATTCCAGAGCCGACAGTAAAGTCTGGATGAAAGAAGGAGACGCGATGAATATGGAAGATTTTCTTTATTAACTATAAAGTTAGTTAATAAATTGATTTTGTATGTTCAACGCACATTTATTTAGTGAACACTTTTGATGGTAATTAAAGCATCGAAGATGATGAAACTAAATATATAATTAGCTTAAAAAGCCCTGAAAACATTGTTTTCAGGGCTCTTATTATTTTGTGAGATTTTATTTGACTTAAGGTATACATACTAAGAATATAGAAATAATAAAGATTAGCATTACTATTATAGACTTAGGAAGGTGATAATTTGGAAAAGTATTATATGGCAAGAGCACTTGAATTATCGAAAAAAGCAGTGGGATTCGTAAATCCTAATCCATTAGTTGGTGCTGTTATTGTAAAAAATAACAAAATAATTGGTGAAGGTTACCATGAACATTTTGGTGGACCACATGCAGAAGTCAACGCTTTTGCAAATGCAAAAGAAAATGCTTTTAAGAACGTGGACTACGATGTAGAAGGTGCAACAATGTATGTAACACTAGAACCATGTGCACACTATGGTAAAACACCTCCTTGTGCTGAGGCTATAGTTCGAAATAAAATAGCCAAAGTTGTAGTTGGTATGATAGACCCTAACCCATTAGTTTCAGGAAAAGGTATAGAAATCCTGAAAAAAGCTGGCATAGAAGTTACTACAGGCATAATGGAAAAGGAAATAAGAAAAACAAATGAAATATTTATAAAATATATAACACAGAAGAAACCATTTTGCATTATGAAAACGGCTATGACAATGGATGGAAAAATAGCAACTTCTACTGGGGATTCAAAGTGGATAAGTAATGAAAAATCTAGAGCTTATGTGCATGAATTAAGAAATATGGTAACTGGAATTATGGTGGGAATTGGAACTGTATTAAGTGATGATCCGCAGCTTACTACAAGAAGACAAGGTGTTATTAGTAAAAATCCGATAAGAATAATTATAGACAGCACAGCAAAAACACCTCTAGATTCAAAGGTATTGAGATGTGATGAAAAAACAAAAACTATTTTAGTTACAACAAAATTTGCGAGCGACACTAAAATTGAAGCAATAAAACAAAAGGGTGCTAAAGTTATTGTAACTCCAAGTAAAGATAAATGGGTAGACCTAAATTTTTTAATGGGAGCACTTGGTAAGATGGGAATAGATAGCATTCTTCTTGAGGGAGGAAGTACTTTAAATTACTCTGCATTAGATAAAGGTATAGTTGATAAAGTTATTACATTTATATCACCAAAAATGTTTGGGGGCACATCTTGCAAAACTCCAGTTGGAGGTGTGGGGATTGATTGTGTTAAGGATTCTATCATGATTATGGATACTAAAGTCACTAGGTTCAATGAAGATATTATGATAGAAGGGTATATTAAGAAACCTGAGTAATTCTTTGTCAATACTAAAAAAGCAAAGGGGGTGAATAGATGTTTACGGGTTTAATTGAGGAAATTGGAGAGATAAAGTCTATTGTAAAAGGTTCTAAATCTGCAAGAATCACCGTAAAGGCTGAAAAGGTTATGTGTGGCTTAGAACTTGGAGATAGCATTAGTACCAATGGAGTATGTCTCACTGTAACAGAATTTAATAAAAATAGCTTTAGTGTTGATGTAATGGCAGAGACTATGAGGTGTAGTAATTTAGGAAACTTAAAGACTGGTTCACAAATTAATTTAGAAAGGGCACTTAGGGCTTGTGATAGGCTGGGTGGTCATATAATGAGTGGACATATTGATGGAATAGGAACTATTAGTGACCTAAGTATTGAAGATAATGCAACATGGGTGTCTGTTGAAACTTCAAAGGATATATTAAAATATATTGTACATAAAGGTTCAATAGCAATTGATGGTATTAGTTTAACTGTAGCATATGTGAATGAAAAAATTTTTAAAGTTTCAATAATACCTCATACAAAAGATGAAACTACATTAGTAACGAAGAAAATAGGAGACAAAGTTAATCTTGAAACTGATATGATGGCAAAGTATGTTGAGAAACTATTTTTATATCGTAATGCTCCAATCGAAAAGAAATCTATTAGTAAAAGTTTTCTTGAGGAAAATGGATTTTAATAAACAATTGTGAATATAGACGTAATAATAAACATCACCAAAGTGATGACTACATCACCAAAGTGATGACTACATCACCAAAGTGATGACTACATCACCAAAGTGATGACTACATCACCAAAGTGATGACTACATCACCAAAGTGATGACTACATCACCAAA
>NZ_JAHLEC010000058.1 GCF_018861705.1 Clostridium psychrophilum
AACAAATAAAGCAACATTAAATTTCTTCAGGATACATTTTCACTTTTCAACCCACATTCTAAATCCTAATATTTCCATTATTGTTTTTTCATAAGTTAGTTAACACTATCATTTCTTTAAGTTATATAACATTATTAATTGTTATCACTTTTTTATACTTTAGTAGTGTTTTAATTTAAACTTCCCATATGAAATTATCTATTAATCTTGTTTTTCCAATAAAGACTGCTATGGCAACAAGAACCGGTTTATTTACAACGTCTACAGCTTTAAGCGATATAGAATCAACAACTTCTATATAATCCACTTTAGCTAAGACTTCATTCTGAATAACATTTCTTATAACATTTTTTAAAAGCTTAGTAGATTTTTCACTAGAAGATAAAATTTCTTTTCCCTTAGTTAAACTTTTGTTTAAACATAAAGCTGCTTGTCTTTCTTTTGCTGACAAATAAACATTGCGTGAGCTTTTTGCAAGTCCATCTTTTTCTCGTACTATAGGACAACCAACAATTTTTATATCAAAATTTAAGTCTCTTACCATCCTTTTGATGATTGCTAATTGTTGAGCATCTTTTTCTCCAAAATATGCTTTATCAGCAGGAATTATATTAAAGAGCTTTGAAACTACAGTACATACACCACCGAAATGGCAAGGCCTTTTAGCACCACAAAGACCTGTTGTAAGACCTTGCACGTTGACACCTGTTACATTATCAGTGTAATACATTTCAGAGACTTCTGGAGCAAATATAAGATGTGCTCCAGCACTTTCACATAAAACAGTATCTTTATCTAAAGTTCTTGGGTAAGATGATAAATCTTCATTTGGACCAAATTGTATAGGATTTACAAATATACTTACAACAACTTTTTCATTTTCCTTTGCTGCACGTTTTATTAAACTTGCATGTCCTTCATGTAAAGAACCCATAGTTGGAACTAAGGCAACGCTGTAGCCTTCATTTTTCCAAGATTTTACTTGCATTCGTGCTTCCTCAATAGTTTTAACAGTAATCATTTCTAGAGGTATTTTAAAGCATATTATATACGCTTTACTAATACCCTCTACACTTCCTTTCTTATCTATATTTAAGATATTTTACAGCGACCAACGAGATGATTTAATATAATTTATTTAAAATTTCATCGTCTATTTTAAAACAGTGTTCTTTAGCAGGGAAGGTTCCTTCATTAACTTCTTTAACATATAATTTAAAACCGTCTCTCATGAGGTCTCCGACATTTGCAAAGTTCTTTACAAACTTAGGTTTGAAGTCGGAGAACATGTTAAGCATATCTTGATATACTAAAATTTGACCATCACAGCCACCACCAGCACCTATTCCTATTGTTGGTATAGTAATATTGCTTGATATAATATTAGCTAGTTTTGAGGGGATACATTCAAGCACAATTGCAAAGGCACCTGCTGCTTCTATTTTTTTTGCATCTTCAATAAGTTTCTGTGCATCTGTAATATTTTTTCCTTGAACTTTAAAACCACCAAACATGTTAACAGATTGTGGAGTTAGGCCAAGATGACCCATTACTGGTATTTGAGCATTCACTATAGCCTTGATTTGTGGGCAAACGACGGCACCACCTTCAAGCTTTATTGCTTGTGCTCCAGCTTCTTGTATAAATCTACCTGCATTTGTTACTGCATCATATAATGATGCTTGATAGGACATAAAAGGCATGTCACCAACTACAAGAGCATTTTTAGTTCCACGAACAACAGCTTTAGTGTGATGTAACATATCATCCATAGTTACGCTTAATGTGTCCTTGTACCCTAGACAAACCATACCTAAGGAATCTCCTACTAAAATTCCATTAACATTGCATTCATCAATGAGCTTTGCCGTTGAGTAATCATAAGCGGTAAGCATTGTTAATTTTTCACCAGACTTTTTAGCAGATATAAAGGTTGAAATAGAATTTTTCAATTAATAGTCCCCCTTCACGCTTAAATATTTTTTAAGCTTTGTGTAATCTTTGTCTTTATGTTTTTTTTCTGATAAAGCTAGTAGCTTTAGTGATAAATTTTTATATAAGTCTACATCAGCCTTAGGTATAGTCTTCATGTGAAGGTTTACCGTGCCTATATCATTTCTATCAATTGGACCAGTTAAAGCTGTTATAAAACCATTACTCTTTATATTATCAATATTATTTTGAATTAATGGGAGTAATGCTTCTAGGGCATCATCTTCATTAAGACCACATTGACTTAGATAGCTACATCCTGTATTAATTAAAGATAAAACTAAGTTTGATACTGTAACGCTAGCTAAGTGGTAAAGCACTTTATTATCTTTATTAATAACAAAACATTTGTTACCTAAAAAAGTAAAAAAATCTTTAAGTTGTGAAATATGACTTTCTGGTCCTTCAATAGAAAAATATGCACTTTGTAACTTTTTGTAAGAACTATATTTATCAGAAAATGCGAAAATAGGGTGAATTGAGTATGCGAATGCATTTGAATTGTTTATGTTTAAAAAAATGCTAGAGGTTAAAGAACCACTAGTATGACATATTATTTTATTATCTAAATTACAAATTAATAATTTCTGCCAAACTTCATGAATTGAATCATCAGGAGTAGTAATAAAAATCATTGAACTATCCTTTGCCAAGTCATTAATTGTCTCATAAGCTTTTGAATTAGTAAATTTAGATGCCTCTTTAGCATCTTTAAAAGATTTACTATAATATCCAGATAACGTTATTCCTTTAGTGGAAAAATATTTTCCAAGAGAAAACCCTACCTTTCCTGATCCAATAAAGCCGATAATCATAATATCGCCTCCAATTTAATACAGTAAAAAAACATCTCCTGTATTGCTGTCCCATTCACAAAGATATGAGCAGAAAAAATAATTCAAGCTACTTTAGTAGATAAAGCTACTTTATGTAGATAAAGCTACTTTAGTGCTTTATTAATAATATGTTAAACAATTAAGTGCAGTTCGCATGCGATACTACCCACAAATAGTCTAGCATAAATTTTTTTAAAATACAAATATAAATTAATATATTATTACATATACTATTGATATATATTAAGAAGTGCTTGATAATGTATGTATACGTTAATTTATAGAAAAGGGGGGATAAAATATGAATATCTTCATACAAATACTTGGCATGTTCGCATTTGCAATTGTTGCTCTTGTAATATATTGGGCTTTAAAGAACTATGTATTATCTAAGATAAAAATTAGCAAGTGGATAGTGCTTGGAATAGCTGTGGTGATTTTTGTTGTGCCAATGCTTATATGGCCAACTATGCCGACTTATGTATCTAAATATGTAATACCAGGAATATTTGTTATTTTTGCTTTGTGGTTTATGGATTTAGCAGGTTTTATGAAAAAAAAGGATACATCTAAAACAAATTATACAACGACATCAAAGAAAAGTAAGAAAGATAACATAGTAATTAGGCCTAAGGCTAAACCAAATAGAGTTAAGAATAAGAAAAAGTAATTAAAAGGGAGTATAAATTTCTAAACGAAATTTATACTCCCTTTTAATGCTCTTAATACATTTGGACATCAAAATTAGATGTAATAGAAATTAACATACTTATAAAAGCATAATAGTTATACCTATTTTAATGTAGTCAAATGTAAAATCTAAAAGTGAGGTAAAATATTATATATTTAATAAAAAATCAGATATTACATTTTCATATTCTGATAATGAATATTTAATATTTTTAAATATACTATGCTCACAATTTTTGACGATAAATAGCTTGCTATTTGTTGCTTTAGCCATGCGTTTAGACATGTAGCAGGGAATTAGATTGTCCATTTCTCCATGAATAAACAAAATAGGAACTTTCGTATTACTTATAGAACCTAGAACATCTATATCTGAAAGCCAAAAGTTATTTAATATTTTGCATACTAAACTCACAGTGTTAACAAAAATAAAGGGGGGCATTTTTTTAGCTCTTATGTGAAATGCTACAAGCTCATGAAGATTAGAAAAACCTGATTCTGATATGACAAAATTGGGCTTTATAACTTCGGCGCAGGTTAGTAATGCAATAGAGGCCCCCATTGAATGTCCCATTATACCAACATTATCATATCCTAAATTTTTCAAATACTTCATCCATTGGGTTATGTCCTTTGTTTCTTTAAACCCATATGTACTTATAGTTGGGGAGCTATTACAATGTCCTCTTTGATCTATAAGAAGAACATCATAATTCTTTTTTCTAAAAAATTCAACGTGAGAAAGCATTGTTACATGGTTATTACTTATTCCATGGATTAAAATGACACATCCAATGCTTGTTTTGCATTTAACAAGATATCCAGCTAAATGTAAATTATCAAGTGAATTAGTAACTATTTTAGTTAGCTTTAAATCTTCGTAATAATTACTTGTTATCAAATTTTTATCTATCAATCTATTCATTTCTTCCATCGTACTTTTCTTTCTTTTGTGGAATACTTTTAAATAAGTGTTCCAGGTTACTGCAATTATTATAACTAATAACGCCGATATTACAGCATATATGATCATTTCTAATGTATTCAAATAGTCACCACCTTATAGTAATTTTAATCCATAATGTTGTAAATAAACAGCTTTTATGTTTTTTATAGCTATTGTTATATTTGAACATCTAATAGGTTCAAACAGAATTAGTATGACTACGGATCATGCACTTAATCTAATTATAATTAGTGCACTATTAATAAAATTTAGTTCTTATTTTGATTTCAGTTCGATTAATGAATCAACATATTCTTTGGCTTCAATTAATCCAAATCCAGTAACCTCTCTATATTTTTTGATCGCTTTAATTTTTTTACCTTCTAAAAGAAGGCTCTTTAATTCATCGGTTACGGTATCAGGCACTCCAACTTGTTGAGCAATCCTATTTACGTTTGTATTTATACGCTTAATATCACTTCGAATCTGACTAATACTGCCTTCTATACCTATTAGTAATCCTGTTACGATAAGTCCTAAAATAATTGCATAATTCATGATTTCACCCCCTATTAGGTATTAATTTAAGGTTATGTCAAATAATTACCAAATGCAATACTTGTGTTATAGAACGTTGTATTTAGAGCATTAAAAGATAAGGTATATTGTTTTATGGCAAATAACAAACTTACAAAAAAATGAATTAAAGATACATGTCTAATAATATTCTGCCACGTTGATAGGAATAAAAGGGAAAAAATAAAACCCTCTGAAGTTCCATCCAGAGGGTCAAATATCAAATTACTAATTATTGAATAAATATAAATTTTGCACAACGTAAGTCTAACAAGAGTTTTTAGCACTATTAAATATTAACTAACTACATCCAGTGGTAGTTCCACATTCTAAACAAACCTTACAAGTACCGTTTCTAACAAGCCTTGTACTTGAACAATTGGAGCAGGTTTCAGAGTATATTCTTTCTCCTTGAATTTTACCTGCTTTTACGTTCTCACCAGTAGGGGAGAGAACATTGTCAGCTTCTGCAAGACCTGTTGAGATTTCATTCTTATTAGGTATTAGTGGGTTATTTGGTATACTAGAGTTATTATAGCTTTCTGGTTTAATTTGACATCGACTATAGTCTCCTAGTTCTATATCAATAATTTTACTAATTAAATCGGATATAGAAGAAACAGATTTAATATAAGGATGTTTTTGTACAAAACCATAAGGTTCAAATTTTTGTCCTCGAAGCATTTTAGAAATATCTGCTCCGGGTACATGATGCTGAAGCATAACTGAAATTGATTTTGAAAGAGAGTTTAATAATCCACTAATAGTAGTACCTTCTCTATCTGTAGTTATATATATTTCAGAAATCTCTCCGTTTGAACGTCTATTAACAGTAGTATATACTTTTACATCTTCTATTTGAGCTGGATGAGTAGTTCCATAACGTATTCCAACTTGTTTTTCGCGTGTAGAGTGATTTGATGTTTTTTGTAAAGATTTTGCTTTCATTAAAAGATCTTCATATGACAAATCCTCAAGAGATACTTCTTTATCTTCAGATAAAGTAGTGTTTAAAGGTTGACTTGCTTTTGAACCATCTCTATACAAAGCAATACCTTTAACTCCAAGTTTCCAAGAATTTAATATAACGTCCTTAAAGTCTTTTATAGTTGCATTTTTAGGCAAATTTACAGTCTTTGATATAGAACCTGATATTAGGGGAGTTATTGCTGCCATCATAAGCACATGTCCCATAAAGGATATATATCTTTTTCCACTACCACATTTGTTAGCAGTGTCAAATATAGGTAAATGTTCAGGCTTTAAATGTGGAGCACCCTCAATTTTACCATCAACAATTTTTTCATATTCAAATCCATTTTCATTAACCTTTTCTTTTCTTAAAATATACTCAAGAATATCATTTGTTTCCTTTAATGAATATCCAAGGTTAAGTAAAGAATCTTTAATTACAGGATTTACGATGGTCATAAATCCACCACCAGATAATTTCTTATATATACAATGACTAAAATATGGTTCAACTGATGTTGCACCACAATCCATTGCAAAGGAAATAGTACCAGTAGGAGCTAAAACTGTGACTTGAGCATTTCTAAAACCGTATTTTTCGCCGCTGCTTAAGGCATTTGACCAACAGCTTTTAAGCATTTCACTGACATTGCCAAGAGAGTCATTATTTAATATAGCATGGTTAACCTTCATAGGTTTATAATTTAAATTTTCATATTTAGTTTTTAGTACTCCAGCTGCTCTAGCATGATTTCTTATAACTAATTGCATATATTTTTTGTTTATTTCATATTTTTCAAAAGGTGCTAGTTCTTTTGCAAGTAATGACGAAACATAATAAGACTGTGCAGTCATTATCCCACTTAATGAGGCAGCTATATTTCTAGAATCATCTGAGTCATAAGGATAGCCCATTACCATAAATAAGGAAGCTAAATTTGAAATTCCAAGACCAGTTGTTCTAAATAAATAACTTTTTCTTGCTATGTCTTCTGTTGGAAACTGACCCCAATATATGGAGGATTCAAGAACTAATTGTGTAAGTCCTATCAAATGCACATATCCATCAACATCAAATTTCTTAGTTTTATTATCATAAAATTTATAAATATTAATAGAGGCTAAATTACAAGATGTATCATCTAAAAAAGCATATTCTCCACAAGGATTAGTTGAATTAATTCTATTATATTTAGCATTAACTACTCCATCTTCACCGGCAGGACAGGTATGCCATGCATTAAAGGTGTCATCGAACTGAGGAGCAGGGTCTGCACATTGCCAAGCTGATTTATTAAAAGTATCCCATAGCGTTTTAACACTTATTTCGGAGTCAATTGTTGGGTCACATCTTCCTTTAAGAGTAATTGTTTGATTAGGATCTTTATCTAAGTTATCAACTTTCATCATAAATTCATCTGAAAATCTTACAGAGTTATTTCCATTTTGACCAGAAACAGTCTCATAAGCTTCTCCTTCAAAACTACCATCATAACCCATTTTAGTAAGAGCACGTACTTTATCTTCTTCTTTAGCTTTCCAAGTCATAAACGGCATTATTTCGGGGTGATTTATATTAAGACATAACATTTTAGCTGCACGCCTCGTAGTTCCACCAGATTTTATAGCTCCAGCATTTCTATCAAGACCTCTTAGAAAGCTCATAAGTCCGGAAGAAACGCCACCACTAGATAACTTTTCTCCAATGCCTCTTATACTAGAAAAATTAGTTCCAGTACCAGAACCACCTTTAAATAATTTGGTTTCTGTTACATATTGCTCAGAAATTGAATGTTTTCCAAGTAGTTTATCTTGAATTGAGAGAATGAAACAAGCTGATGCTTGAGTCCTTGTATAAGCATCTTCACTTTTAACAATCTTTTTCAATTTTTCATCATAATAAAAATTATTTAGAGTTTCACCTTTTATACCATATGATAAATTAAGACCAGTGTTAAACCATTGAGGAGAATTTGGGGCAAACATCTGACTTAAAAAAGCGTATATTAGTTCATCATATACAATAGCTCTTTCCTCTTTAGTTTTAATAATAGTTTCGGCAGTCAAGGCTTCACACCAAAAATTAACAAGTCTATGAGAAACCAATTTCATACTATTCTCATAGCCTTCTTTGTTGTTAACACCAGATTTTCTGAAATATTTTGAAGCAATTATATCACATGAATTTTGTGAGTAATGTTCTGGAAATTCTAAATCTTTCATATCTAGAAGTACTTTATTAGTTTTATGATCTTTTAATAAAACATCTACCTTTTTCCAATTAAATAAATCAAAAACAGTAATAGTTTTATCTTTTTCTAGCTCAGTTGTAAAAACCCTTTTTATTAAATCTTTTATCTCCGCCATAATTAATACTAGCTTAAAGAAAACTAGTATAAACACCTCCTATTAGTTGCATATTAACATTAAATAATGTAAAATATAATTTATAATACTTGAAATTATTGTACCTAAAAGCTTTTTAAAATTTTTAGGCTATTTTTTGTGTAAATAAATATATATACCATATGTAGTAATTAAAGAATAATCTGTACTACATATGGTATTATATAATAAAATTTAGAATAAATCAAGAATTAATATTAGCTCATAATATGACAAATTATAGGAAAACTTATTAAATATTGTAGTATAATAAACATATATTTATTATGTTACTGTAATTTATAAATAAATTAGTTTTAATAGGGGAGATGATGAAATTATGATACATCAATTTGATGGAAAAATACCTAATATACACAAGAATACGTTCATTGCGAGCAGTTCAGATGTTATTGGTAATGTAACTATAGGAGAATATAGTAGTGTTTGGTTTGGAGCTGTAATTAGAGGCGATATGAATACTATGACTATTGGTGAATATACAAATGTTCAAGATAACTGCACAATGCATAATGATGATGAGTTTTCGGTTAGTATTGGAGATTATGTAACTATAGGACATAATGCTATAATTCATGGTTGTACAATTTCAAGTTACACTCTAATTGGAATGGGAAGCACAATACTCAACGGAGCTGAAATAGGTGAGTATACTATAATTGGTGCAGGTAGTTTGGTTACTCAAGGCAAAAAGATACCAAGTGGAGTACTTTGCATGGGTTCGCCTGCTAGAGTAGTTAGAAATCTTACTAAAGAAGAAAAAGAAGGGCTAAAAGAATCAGCAAAACATTATGTAAAACTTTCAATGAAATATAGTACAAAATTAAAAGTATTATAATATATTATAGTAACCTTTTTTGTAAAATTATATTTACTAAGAGGTTATTATGTTTTTTTTGAAAAGTTTTTTGAAAATATAGGTGAAATAGCTTTTATTTTTATTGATTTATTAATACAATAGAGATATAAGGTTTGTGGTTTGTTAAGGAGTGAAAAAGATGATAAAATTAAAAGGAATAGAAAAGATGACAAATGAGCAGAAATATAAATATATGCTTATTCTTTTAGAAGGACAGCTTAGTTCAGAAAAAAATGATTTGGCAAATTTAGCAAATGCTTCAGCAATTCTAAAAGCAATTATGGATAAGGTGAATTGGGCAGGGTTTTACATACTTAGAGAAAACATATTAGTACTTGGTATATTTCAAGGACTTCCAGCTTGTAACAGAGTAGAAATAAACAAAGGGGTATGTGGAGCAGCCGTAACAGAAAAAAAACTTCAGCGAATAGAAAATGTTCATGAATTTCCAGGCCACATTGAGTGTGACTGTTCTACAAACTCAGAAATTGTTATACCTATAATAAAAGATAATGTGGTTTATGGGGTTTTGGATATAGATAGTCCTTATATAGGAAGATTTACGGAGGTTGAAGAAAAATATTTAGTACAATTTGTTGACAAACTTAACAAACATATAAATTGGTCTAAAGTTTAATGACATTTCAGAAGGAAAGTTTCCTATTGCTATAAGCATGTGAATACATATTATAGTAAAGAAAAACTTAAGTGGATGTACCAATAGCCTTCTGAAGTCGTAGCTCTGCAAGAGATGATTAATTTTAGAGCTTCGCAGAAGATGATTAAATAAAAGGTAGGAGATTATAAATGATAAACATTGGAGATTTTAATAGTTTAAAAGTAGTTAGGAGAGCGGATTTTGGGTATTATTTGGGTGCTGGAACAGAAAACACTAGTGATGATATATTATTACCAATGAAAAGTACAGTGGGCAGAGCGCTTAAGATTGATGATGAAGTTGAAGCCTTCATATATAGAGATTCAAGTGATAGATTAATTGCTACCTTAAAGAAACCACTCGCAAAGGTTGGAGATATTGCTTATCTTAAAGTAGTTGACATGACACCAATAGGGAGTTTTGTACAGATTGGGTTAGAAAGGGATATATTAGTTCCTTTCAAGGAAGAAAATTATAAGTTAGAAACAGGGAAAAAATATCTTTTCTATGTGTACTTAGATAAGACTGGAAGACTCGCAGCAACTACTTTTATTGATAAATATCTATATGATACGGATATATATGAAATAGATGATGAAGTAGAGGGTACAGTATACGGAATCCAGACTAATGGTACCTTGATGATAGCAATAGACGATATTTATAGGGCAGTTATTTTAAAAAATGAGAATTATAATACTATAATACCTGGTGACAAAGTAAGTGTACGAGTGAAAAAATATTATGAAGATGGTAAGATGGATGTAACAGCAAGAAAACCAAGACTTGAGGAAAGAGATGTAGTTGAAGAACAAATATTAGAATACTTAACAAAATGTGATGGCTCTATGCCATACAATGATAAAAGTTCTCCTGATGATATAAAGAAGACATTTAAGACTAGCAAAAATTCTTTTAAGAGAGCTCTTGGTGGACTTATGAAAGGGGATTTAATTACTCAAGACGAAGATGGTACCAAATTAAAATAATTATAATTTCTGAAAAAGTGAAAGACCTATGAATTAATTCATAGGTCTTTCACTTTTTTGATGTGTATTATTCTTTAGATGAACTGCGTTTAAATATCTTTGCAACTTCATTAAAGAAAAGTGGCATAAGGGATAAAATAGTAACAATACCCCAATCGGATAAACTTAAAGCGTGAACACTAAAAGCATTTGCGAGTGGTGGAATAGTTATTATTAAATCTTGTAGCAGTATACCAAAAACTATAGCTGCAATTAAATATTTGTTTGTAAAAAGTCCTATTTGAAATATGGATTTTTTGTTGTTTCTCATATTTAAAGAATGAACAAGTTGAGAAACGGATAATACTACAAAGGCCATAGTTTGTGCATGTTTTATAGCGTCCTTGGTAATATTTTCTGGAAATAGTGGGAATAAACTAGTTGTTCCACTATAGTATTTTGCACCGATTATAAATGCTATTAAAGTTACTGCACCAATTAATAGTCCATTAAGAGCTAGATTTAAGGTAGCACCCTTGAATAAACTATCTTTTGGATTACGTGGTTTATATTTCATAACGTCAGTGTCACCAGGGTCGATTCCTAGAGCTAAAGCTGGAAGTGTATCTGTAATCAAGTTAACCCATAATATATGGATAGGGCGAAGAGGCGATGCCCAACCTAAAAGGATTGCAAGAAATAGAGCTATAATTTCTCCGACATTACATGAAATCAGGAATATTACTGTTTTTTTAATATTTGTGAAGATATTTCTTCCTTCTTTTATTGCTGAAACGATAGTTGAAAAATTATCGTCTACTAATATCATATCAGCAGCACCTTTAGCGACATCAGTTCCTGTTATACCCATTGCTACACCGATGTTTGCCATTTTAAGAGAAGGTGCATCATTTACTCCGTCACCAGTCATAGATACAATGTTACCTTTAGATTTAAGAGCTTTTATAATTTTAACTTTATGTTCTGGGGAGACTCTTGCGAATACACTTATATTATCAATTTTGTTATTTAATGCCTCGTCCGAAATTTTATCAAGCTCGTTGCCAGACATAACGGCTAGAGGATCATCTGTAATATTAAGGTCTTTTGCTATAGCAAAAGCTGTATTTTGATGGTCACCAGTTATCATTACAGTCTTAATTCCTGATTTCTTACATAATGAAATAGAATCTTTAACCTCAAGCCTTGGAGGATCTATCATACCTACCAGTCCAATAAATATTAAATCATTTTCTAAAGAATCAATATCTACATGATGTGTGGTTAAAATTTTGTAAGCTGCACCAAGAACTCTTAATGCATCATCAGACATGTTATTAGATATTGCTATTATGTCTTTTTTTATTTTGGGAGTAATGTCTACAATACTGCCTTTAATATAGGCTTTAGTACATAAATTTAACAGATTATCAATTGCTCCTTTTGTCATTACATAATATTCATCATCATATTTATTTACAGTAGTCATTAATTTTCTATCTGATTCAAATGGAATCTCATTAATTCTTTGGTGCTTTTTCTCGAGTTCATCTTTAGATATATTGTTGTTTGCACCAGGTATGAGTAGTGCAATTTCAGTTGGATCACCTGTTTTTGCATCCTCGGAGTATGTAGCATCATTACATAAAATAAGATTATCAAGTAACAACTTGTGTTGTTTGTTTTTAAGATTTAGTGTATCAATATTTTCTAAAGTGTCACCTGCATAAAATTTTGTGACAGTCATTTTATTTTGAGTTAAGGTTCCTGTTTTATCTGAACATATAATATTTACTGAACCTAAAGTTTCAACAGCAGGTAGTTTACGTATAATGGCATTTTGCTTAACCATTTTTTGAACGCCCATAGCAAGTACTATGGTGACTATTGCAGGTAGGCCTTCAGGAATAGCGGCAACAGCTAAACTAATGGATGTAAGAAGCATTTCAAAAAGATCTCTCTTTTGAAGAATACCTACAATAAACATAAGGGCACATATAAATAATGCACCTATTCCAAGAAATTTACCAAGCTGTGCTAGTTTTTTTTGTAGTGGAGTTTCTGTATCTACTTTTTCGTCTAACATTTTAGCAATTTTACCAATTTGAGTATTCATTCCGGTATGGACAGCTATTCCGATGCCTCTACCATAGGTTGCAAGGGTAGACATGAAGAGCATATTTTTTTGATCACCCAGTGGGATATCATCGCCATTTAATACAAGCGATGCATCTTTATCCACTGGTACAGATTCTCCTGTAAGTGTGGATTCTTCAATTTTTAAATTTGCGGTTTCAAGTAGTCTTAAATCACAAGGAACATAACGACCTGCATCTATAATAATAATGTCACCAGGGACAACCTCTTTAGATGGGATTTCTTTTAACTCTCCATTACGCCTTACTACAGCTTTTGGAGTGGATAATTTTTTTAATGCATCAAGAGCTTTTTCAGCTTTAGACTCTTGAATAATTCCTACAGTAGCATTAATAACAATAACGATAGCAATTATTATTGCATCACTTGTTTCACCAAGGAGAGCAGAAATTACAGCGGCTACAATTAAAATATAAATTAGAATATCATTTAATTGAGCAAAGAACATAGCAATTAGAGTTTTAGGCTTTTTAGATGCCAATTCATTTAACCCAAATTTTTCTTTCTTTAGTTCTGCTTCTTTTTGAGAAAGCCCAGTTATTGGATCAGTCTCTAACTCTGCTAAAACTTCATTTATGGTTTTGCTAAAGAACATGAACATATCACCTCATTTTATAGTATAGTGTAATTTATTTAAAAAAACAACAAATTATTATTTATTGCTTTTTTATTATAGTATATGTGTAGAATTATATAACTTACATTATATAGGCAATAAAGAATAAAATACGATACCTAATATTCCTGAAATTATTATGACTAAAATAGGATTAAGTTTATTGCTAAGCAATAGACCTAAAGTTATGATCCCAATTATTATGCTTTTAATATCATTATAGGATTCACGTCCAAGAGAAAAGAATACAGAAATTATAAGGCCAATCATTGCAGGCCGCATACCAGCTAATGCAGATTTCATTATGTTAGATTCCTTGAATTTTAAAATATAGTGATTTGCTATGGAAACTAAAATAAATGAAAATGTAATTACACCTATGGTTGCAGCAATACTACCAGGTATACCAGAAACTTTAAAACCTACGAAGGTGGCTGAATTTATTGCTATAGGTCCTGGGGTCATTTGTGATATACCAATAATATCAATAAACTGTTTGGCGCTAATCCACTTATGGCTTTCTACAATTTCTCTTTGAATGACTGGAAGCATAGCATAACCTCCACCAAAACTAAAGGCTCCTATTTTTAAGAAGGAATAGAAGATTTTAATTATCATAGTCATTAAGTCATCTTCTTTCTAAGAAACACAATTCCATATAAACCGGATAAAAGTATAACTATAACAGGGTGTATATGTAAAAATAATATACTAGCAATACTTATTAAAATTATGATAAAATTTATATAATTTTTCTTTAGAGATTCAGACAAACTTACCACTGCTATGAGTATAAGCATAGGAACTGCAGCTGAAATACCCTCAAAAACTAAATTTACATAGTAATAGTCACGAAATTTTATAAAAAAGACAGCAATACACAATATTATGAAAAATGATGGTAAAATTACGCCAAGAACTCCAATGATAGCACCAAGTAAACCGCCAATTCGATAGCCAATAAATAAGCTACTATTAACAACTAAGGCTCCGGGGAAAGTTTGAGAAATAACAACGATATCTAAAAAATCCTCTTTTGATATCCACTTTTTTTTTGTTACTACTTCAGTCTGAATAAGTGGAATCATAGCATAACCTCCACCAAATGTGAAAGATCCTATTTTAAAGAAAGTCCAAAACATATTTAATAATATTTTTATTTTAACCACCTCTATAATTTAGTTTTTAATTATATGGAAAGAAAAATAGCGTTAGTTATATATGTAAGCATAAAATCAATAGATATATCTATAATGTTTAATATTTACTATTTAATTATACTAATATAACAAACAATTGGCAAACTTATAGGTGGAAAATAAATGTAGAACATTTGGGCAGAATTAAATTTTTATTATAACAAGAACCTATTTATATATGAGGCTAGAAATTATTTCCTATTGTGGCTAGAATTTATTTACATACGGGGCAAGAATTAATTCCCTATTGTGGCTAGAACTTATTTCTTAATGTGGCTAGAATTTATTTTCTTTTGTGTACATTTTTTTGCTCAAAGTTCGTTATAATGTATGTAACAATATAAATAAAACATTAAAAAAACATATAATATAAATATTGGGAAAACGAGGTGAAAAATCATGGAAATATCAAGAACTAGAAGAAATTCACCTATTTCGTCAGATACAAAATCTGTATCTAGTAAAATGGATTTTTCTCAAAACTTTAGTTTCGCTAGGCAACAAAAATCAGAGCAGCAGTTAAAAGAGATGATGGACGATATAAAGAAAAAGGGAAATAGATTATCCATTACAAAGTGTTTTTCGGATGTTAAATCTTATAAGAATTTAATTAAGCAATATTTAGATTCTGTTTTAAAACATATGTATGAGATTAAGAAGGATATCAGTTTTTGGCAAACACAATATTTTATAACTGTAAATACGGTGGATAAAAAACTTGAGGAACTTACACAATTGTTATTAAGTCAAGAAAAAGATAATCTTAAGGTAGCAAATACTATTGATGAGATTTCAGGTTTAATTGTAGATATTTATAAATAAAAAGAAAAAAAGATATATATTACGCGTATTGCAATATGCGTAATATATATCTTTTTTTCGTGTGAAAATATTTCGTAATTTTTAAAGAAAAGAATTATAACTAGCATCTGATGGCATTCTAAGGTCTCCTCTTGGAGATACGCTTATAGTACCAACTTTTGGGCCATCAGGTAGAGCTGAACGTTTAAATTGTTGAGTAAAGAACCGTTTTATAAATTTATCTAACCATTTTACTATTTCTTCCTGCGTGTAATCATTTTTGAAGGCTTCTTTAGCTAAAAATAATATTTTGCTAGGAGAAGCTCCTTGTTTCATAAAATAATAAAGAAAAAAGTCATGAAGTACGTATGGACCCACTATATCTTCAGTTTTTTGAGTGATTTTACCACTTTTATCTTTAGGCAAAAGTTCTGGGCTTACTGGAGTGTCAAGAATATCTAAAAGAATGTCTGTTACTTCTTTTGAAGATTCCTTATCAGCCACGTATTTAACTAAATATCTCACCAAAGTTTTAGGAATTGAGCAATTGACAGAGTACATAGACATATGATCTCCATTATATGTGCACCAACCTAAGGCTAGTTCTGATAAGTCACCTGTACCTATTAATAAACCACCTTCTTTATTAGCAAGGTCCATAAGAATTTGAGTTCTTTCTCTTGCTTGAACATTTTCATAAGTTACATCATGTTTTTCAACTGGATGATTTATATCTTTAAAATGTTGCAAACACGCATCAACTATATTAATTTCTCTAAGATCTGTACCTATATTTTTACAAAGGTTTATTGCATTCATATAGGTCCTATCGGTTGTTCCAAATCCAGGCATGGTGATAGTAACTATATTTTTTAATGGTATCTTTAACTTATCAAAGGTTTTAACTATAACAAGTAGTGCAAGGGTTGAATCAAGTCCCCCAGAAATCCCAACAACAGCTTTATTAAGCCCAGTATAAGAGAACCTTTTAGCGAGTGCTGAGGATTGAATATTAAATATCTCACCACAACGCATCTCACGCTGTAATTGATTTGAAGGAACAAAAGGATATTTATCTATAACCCTATCAAATACACCAAAATCTAAGCTTGAAAATTCAAAAGGAATTTCAATTATGTCAAAAGGGCATACAGAAGTACTACTTCTAAAACTAATATTTTTAAGCCTTTCACTATTTAGCTTGTTTATATCTATTATTGAATCAATAACTTCATTTTCTCTTTGAAATCTTTTATTTTCTTTTAAGATTAAACCATTTTCGCTAATCATAAGATGACCACTAAAAAGTAAATCAGTTGAGGATTCAAAAACACCAGAGGATGCATACAAATAAGAACACATACATCTTGCACTTTGAGATGATACTAAAGATTTTCTGTAATCAGCTTTGCTTACTAATTCATTGGATGCAGATAAATTGGCAATTATATTTGCACCATGGAGGGCTAAGTAACTACTTGGAGGAATTGTTACCCAAAGATCTTCACAAATCTCAAAACCAAATTTAATATCTTTGCAAGTAAACAACAAATTTGTTCCAAAAGGTATTTCATTTGCAAAAGAGAGATTTACAGATTTACTAATTATACCAAGACCTTCAGTAAACCATCTTTTCTCATAAAACTCAGTGTAATTTGGAATATAACTTTTTGGTACTATTCCCAAAAGGGTACCATTGAATATTACATATGCACAATTATATAAACAATCATTAGTATATAAAGGAGAGCCTACAGCAATCAATATATCTTTATTTTTAGAAAATTCGCATAGAGATTTAATCGCATTTTCTGATTTGTTAATAAGTCTATGTTGCAAAAACAAATCAGCACATGTATAAGCTGTTATGCAAAGTTCTGGGAAAACTATAAATTTTGATTCCTTATCTAGGGCCTGTTTAATGCAGGCTTTTATGTTAATTAAATTGAATTCTATATCTGCTACGCTTACCACGGGGCAAGCAACAGATACCTTTATAAAAGAAGTTTCCAAACTAATTCACGACCTTTCTCTAGTTTCTTATATATAGTGTATGCATAAATGACTTTATATAACAAATATTAACTCAAATTATATCATTATTTATGTTTAATTAGTAGATATGATTAATGATTATTTTACCAGTGCTAAATTATTTATTAATAAGACATGATATTGTATATATTATTTTTTAACAATAATAACATTTAATGGTAAATAAATATTATACAATGTAGTAAAATAGTACCAAGGTATTTTATTACATATAATACAATAAAATTAGTTATTATTAAGTTTAAAATATACAAGATTATATAATAATAACAACGTGGAATATTTTTATTGAATTAGCATTACGTTAATAATAACAAATAATATTAATAGTAAAATTTGCATAAAACATAAGAAACTTGTATTATAAAATTCATAAAAGATATATAATCAAAGTATGAATTAATAATATTATAAGTAAGTAAATTTTATTAATTAATATCCATAAG
The DNA here is from genome assembly GCF_018861705.1 of Clostridium psychrophilum. Lineage (GTDB taxonomy): Bacteria > Bacillota > Clostridia > Clostridiales > Clostridiaceae > Clostridium_AD > Clostridium_AD psychrophilum. Next base: position 18,178 of record NZ_JAHLEC010000058.1, read on the forward strand.
GAGGATACAATATGAAGTGGACGCCGATGATATTTTGGGTAGTTGTAGCATTAGGTGCATTGGCCATTGACATTACAACTAGTAGTTTTATGTTTGTATGGTTTGCTATAGGTGCAATCGCAGCAATATTTGCTATTGGGTTAAAGGCTTCGATAATTGTTCAAGTGTTTGTTTTTGTAGCAGTTAGTGCATTGGTTATGGCCATTGGTTATCCTATAGTTAAGAGAACCATAAAGAAAACTGTTAAAAAGACTTTGACAATGGAGGAAGGATACGTAGGTAAAGAATTTGAAATAGAAAAAGATATTGAAGAAAAGGGGAACATTAAATTTCAAGGAATTTATTGGACTGTTAAAAATGTAGGAAAACCTATAGTTAAAGGTGATTTGGTTCAGATTATTGGTATAGAAGGAAACAAGTTGTTAATAGAAAAAGTATAGATTATATTTAAATTCGAGGAGGAATTTGTTATGGGAACGATTATAGGTCTGGTTTTATTACTAATAATAGTTATAATGATTTTAACATCGATTAAAATTGTTAACACAGGGTATGTGCTTTTAGTAGAAAGATTTGGTCAGTTTCATAGAATATTAGAGCCAGGTTGGCATTTAACAATTGTATTTGCAGATTTTGTTAGAAGAAAGATTTCTACAAAACAACAAATATTGGATATTCAACCACAGAATGTTATAACCAAGGATAATGTAAATATATCAATTGATAATGTTATATTTTATAAAGTTATTAATTCAAAAGATGCAGTGTATAATATTGAGGATTATAAATCAGGTATTGTGTACTCAACTATTACTAATATGAGAAATATTGTGGGAGACATGACATTAGATGAGGTATTATCAGGGAGAGATAGAATAAATTCTAGGCTTCTTGAAATAATCGATGAAATCACTGATGCTTATGGAATAAAAATTTTATCTGTAGAAATTAAAAACATTGTTCCACCAGGCGAAATCCAACAAGCTATGGAAAAACAAATGAGAGCGGAGAGAGATAAGAGAGCATTTATTCTTACAGCAGAAGGTGAAAAACAAAGTCTAATTGAAAAAGCAGAAGGACATAAGCAAGCTCAGATATTAAATGCTGAAGCTGAAAAACAAGCAACTATTAGACGTGCAGAAGGACTTAAAGAATCACAACTATTAGAAGCAGAAGGTAAAGCAAGGGCTATAGAGACTATTGCAATTGCCGAAGCAGGTGCTATAAGAAAAGTAAATACAGCAATAATTGAGTCAGGTACAAATGAAACTGTAATAGCACTTAAACAGGTAGAAGCTCTTAAAGAAATGTCTAAAAATCCAGCTAATAAACTTATACTTCCAAATGAAATATTATCAAGTTTTGGTAGTATATCAGCAATAGGCGAAATGTTAAGAATGGATAAGAAGTCTGAGAATAAATCAATACCAGCAAAAGCAATACTCAATAAATCAATACCAAATGAATAAAAATAAACATAAAAATAAAGTCTGAGAAATCAGGCTTTATTTTTATGCTTTGAATGATTCTTATTGGTTTTATTTTTTTTCTGAACGGAGTAACCAAATTTGCCTAGCGGTTTAGAATTAACACTGAAATATTCACCATGAGAATAAGTAATGAGATCTGCTTTTTCAAAATGTATTTTACCCTTAATATCTATTAAGGTATTATCAATATGAGTATTTACAATTTCAGCTAAAAACAAATCGTGGCTACCTAAAGTAGTAATGCTTTTAACTTTGCATTCTAGAGATACGAGGCATTCAGATATTATTGGGGCTGTAACATCTTTGCTTTCATCCATGGTAAAGTTCATTTCACAAATTTTATCTATTTGCTTTCCAGAACGTACTCCACAGTAATCAACTTCACGAACCATTTTAGAATTAGGCAAATTTACTACAAAGTCTCCACTTTCTTTTATATAATCATAAGAAAGCCGTTCAGGTTTTATAGCCACTGTAATCATTGGAGGTTTAGTGCAAGCCGTACCAATCCAACCTACCGTAAAAACATTTATTTTACCTTCTTTATTTTTTGATGTAATTAGTACTACAGGGACGGGATTTAACATTGTACTGCCTTTAAATATAGTTTTCGTCATATGTATTCACCTCTATATTTTTAACATACATTATAAGTATGTCTTTATTTTTGTATAACATTATCTATTATACAATATCTTAAAAGATTTATACAACCCAAAATATAAGTTAGAAAGTGTTTTACAAAATAAAAGAATAATGTTTTTATTACGAATATAAAAATAGCATTTTAGTTATTATAATTCATATTAGGATTAAGCCACAAAAAGCTATATTTTCTCCGGTAGGAGTTAAGCTATTTCAAATTTTAGGCTATGCCTCTTGAAAATATTGTAAATTAATATGAAAATTTCAATAAAAAAC
>NZ_JAHLEC010000059.1 GCF_018861705.1 Clostridium psychrophilum
GATTCCGCCTCACGGTGGACACCCTTGTCTTAAGCTAACGGATGGCACTATCAGCCCCCGTATCGGACTTTCACCGACGAGTAAACGCCCATGCCAGGCACACTAAAAAAAGGAAGACCCCTATAATGGGTCTTCCTTTTAAAAAAGAAGGACCACTATAATGAGTCTTCCTTGCGTACAGACTTAGATTATTTTCTATAAAGCAACATAAGCCGGTATTATAGTTTTATTTCTAAACTCATTATTTAAAGAAACCATATATATTTTTTTGCACATAAAATAACCAACGCTAAAATAACGATAGCCCCAGCTAAAATAAAAATATACTTTTTTAGAGATTCCTTTAATAATGATATTTTTCATAATAATACCTCACAATTGTTAAAATTACTGTCTGTAAATTCTTTAGTGTTTTAATTTTATAACATGCTGAAGTGTTTGTCAATGATTTGCTTATAAAGAAATATTTTATGTCAATATAATATTTCTTTATAAGATGAATTTTAAGGCTAAAAATAAAACTGACACCGTATAAAAAGATGTCAGCTTGAGCAAATTGAAAATATGCTACAATAATAGTTTATTTTATTATCTATTAAAAAACATCGTCCAGCTAAAAAAGCCATTAAAGATTTAGGTTATCTTCATAGTAAAATATATTGTTAATTTAACAATTCTAATAGTTTTTGACCCTTCACCTCTTCTGGCATCCACTCAGTGACTGCAAAATTACCTTTAGATATTTCATTTACTTTGTTAATCCAAACTACTTCATTATTTGCTTTTGCTTTAAGAATTTTATTTGTGGTTTTTGTAGCAAGTAAACTTGAATTAATTACCCACCATTTACTATTAATTCCTGCACGTTTTAAATCTGCCTCAAGTCTCCTAGCTTCGTAAACAGGCGTAGTCTCAGCTAAAGTTACAATTATTACTTCTGTTTCCTCTGGGTTTCTAAGTCTAGGTAATAAATTTTTAACAGACTCAGGAATATCCCCTTGGGAACGCTTAATTTCTTGATTGTAGCTTTGGGTAGAATCTAAAAGTAAAAGTGTATGCCCGGTTGGTGCCGTATCTATTACCACCACTTGGTCCTTCGAACTTTCTACTATTTCTGCAAAAGATCTAAACACTGCAATTTCTTGAGTACAAGGGCTCCGAAGATCTTCTTTTACATAGTCAATATCTTCCTCACTCATTGTTTCTCTTGCTTTACTTAAAACTTCTTCTTTATACTTTTCTAATTCCTTCTTTTCATCTATGCTACTTAATGCAATTCCATATTTATCATCTAAAATAAATTTTAAACCTGCTGCAGGATCTGTTGTTGTTAGAAGTACTTTTTTACCTCTTTTGGCAAGTCCAAGTGCTATTGCACCAGCAATAGTAGTCTTTCCTACTCCGCCCTTACCCATGGTAAAAATAACTTTTTTATTAGAATCGTAAAGTTCATCTACAATTGTTTTTAATTTGGGAATTTCTTTAAATGCTAATTTTTCAGCACTATACTTTATATTGTCATTTTTTAAAAACGCTCTTATGTTTTCAAGTCCTGTTATATTATAAGGCCTTAGAGGGATTTCATAGGTTTCTAATTTTTTTAGCCCTTTTGGAATCTCTTGAAGAGACCTTTGTTGTTTATTGTATATACTACTTGATAAATCATCATCGCATTTCTTAAGCACTCCATTTATAATAAGAATTTGGTTATTTATTCCAATATCTCTTAATTCTTTTGAAGCCCTCTCTCCTTCTTTTAATGGTGTTACTTGTGGTCTTGAAACAAGAACTAAAGTTGTCTTATCCTTATCAGCTAATGTTAACATAGCATTTTTATAAATTTCTCTCTTGCTTTCAAGCCCTGCTAGCTGTCCTAAACAAGATGGGCCATGAGTAGCTTCACTTATGAAATTAGTCCAAGCAGAAGGCAATTGAAGCGTTCTAAGGGTATGTCCTGTAGGTGCTGTATCAAATATTATATGATCATACTCTTTATTGATCTTTTCATCAGTAATAAATGTAGAAAACTCATTAAAAGCAGCGATCTCAACAGTACAAGATCCTGAAAGTTGTTCTTCCATATTTTTTATAACTACATCAGGAAGCTTTCCTCTATATGGTTCTACCACACTCTCTTTGTATTCTTTAGCTGCCTCTTCTGGTTCAAAATTAGCTACTAAAAGATTAGGTACACCATCTATTGCAACACCCTTATTGTTAAGTTCTGTACTAAATACATCTTGTAAATTAGATGCAGGATCTGTACTTACAAGCATTATTTTTTTACCTTGATCTGCTAAGTTAATAGCAGTTGCACAAGCGGCTGAAGTCTTACCAACTCCACCTTTGCCTGTAAAAAATAAATACTTAGTTAATTTTATTTCATCAACATTAAAATTTTTCATGATTTTTTCTCCTTTCCTTTCCTTTTAAATTAACAACAAAAATCTATAAATTACTTATTAATTAATATATTAATATGATGTGATAAATTGGTTTAGTAAATTCAAAGTTATCAATATATCACAAACACATTTTTCATTACAAGACAACATATCAATTATCCTTATTCTAAAAGAATCTGATAATAATTTAAATATTTTAAAATTAATCTTTTATTTGTTGTTCATAGTTACTTAAATTATCTCTTGTATAGATATCAGTCTATATATGTAGTATAGACTGATATCTATATATTGTCAATGTTTATACCTATACCAAGGAAATATTCAACAACTATATTCGTTTATATCTATATATATACATTATATGTTCAAAAATAATTGTTGATACAGACAATCATGTATTTGTTGTTCATTTTACATGATAAAAAAACTACATAAATTTGGCAATTAATTGTCAAGTCCATGTAGTAAATTTAATACTAACTTAATTATCTGCTTATAAATTTTTAAAACATTTATGTATGAATGTTTTAATCTATTTAATGAAGATAGGTGATAGTTGTTCTTTTCTATTCTTCAGATAAAATCCATAATTCCTGTTTGGATGATGAAATAGCCATTGCTCCAGCGCCAATTGCTTCCATTATATCTTTCTTATTCTCCATTAGCCCACCTGCTATTATTGGTACTCGAACTGCATTTCCAATACTTCTAATAATCTTGCTTGCAATCCCAGGCAAAACCTCTACAGCATCCGGGAGTATAGATTGTATATTTCTTATTCCTGTTTCTAAAGCCAGAGAATCTAGAGCAAATATTCGTTGTATTACACAAAGGTTTAATTTTTTACCATTTTTTATGTTTGTTGCCCTAGTAGTTATAATCCCATAAGGCTCAATACATTGCTTTATAAAGAGTAACCCTGTGTAATCTCCTTTTAATCCTTCTATTAAATCGACATGAACAAACACTATTTTGCCAGCCTTTTTAAGACGCTCACATATTTTCTTTAAATTTATTATGCTTCCATATAAGACAAACACAATAAGGACATTACTAAAAATTACCTTTTCTAAATCCTGGTCGTTTCTTATAGCTGCAATAACTGGGTTTTCTATTAATAGCTGTTCTAATTTAACCAATGATATTTCCTCCAAAAATTTATTTTAATATGTACATTTTAATTATATCCATTTTATCACAATCTTATTTCTGCTTCAAGCAAAATTGTATAACCTACTACCTTTTTAGATTTAAAACATTACAATTAGTACTTGTACTTAATTAAATATTATGTTACTATCTAATTAATAAGTAAAGGCGGAGAAAAGAGAGCCTTGATTTATAGGTATTTTATGCCTATTGGTCAAGACTCTCTTTTTATTTGCAATTATTTTACATTTGCATTGAAAATTAGTACAAATATGTTTTATAATTTAATTTTTGTGATTACTGCCTTGTTTGAAAACGGATACATGTATAGAATTAAATTTAATCTCTAAACAAGTATTAAATGAAAGGAAGTAAAAATTATGAAAAAATTAATTAACGATGTTGATTTTGTTGTAGAAGATATGCTTGCTGGATTAGTTGCAGCACACCCTACTTGCGTTAAAAAGCTTGATAATATTAACGTTCTTGTTAGAGTTACAGCTCCTACAAAAGGTAAAGTTGCTATTGTTAGTGGTGGCGGAAGCGGTCATGAACCTGCTCATGGTGGCTATGTCGGATTTGGGATGCTCAATGCTGCAGTTGCAGGTCCAGTATTTACATCCCCAACGCCAGATCCTATTTATCAAGCTATAAAGGCAGTTGATGGTGGATCAGGAGTTCTGCTTGTAATAAAAAATTACACTGGCGATGTTATGAATTTTGAAATGGCAAAAGAGATGGCCGAGATGGATGGCATTAAAGTTGACAGTGTAATTGTTAATGATGATGTAGCTGTTGAAAATAGCACATTTACTGCTGGAAGACGTGGTATTGCTGGCACAGTATTTGTACATAAAATTGCTGGTGCAAAAGCTGAAAATGGTGGAAGTCTCGAAGAAGTAAAATCTGTAGCTCAAAAAGTTATAGCTAATGTACGAAGTATGGGAATGTCACTTAGTTCATGTACTGTACCCGCTGCAGGTAAGCCAAATTTCACTTTAGCTGAAAATGAAGTTGAAATAGGAATGGGTATTCATGGTGAACCAGGTACTCATAGAGAGAAATTAAAACCAGTTGACAAAATAGTTGATCATCTTTTAGGAAAGATTCTTGGTGATATGTCGATAAATAGTAATGACGAAGTTGCTGTGATGGTTAATGGTCTTTGTTCAACTCCTTTAATGGAACTTTATATTGCTAATAAAAGAGTTAATGAAATATTAACTGATAAAGGGATAAAAATTCATAAAACTTTTGTAGGTGAATTTATGACTTCACTCGAAATGGCAGGTTTTTCAATAAGCATTTTAAAATTAGACAATGAACTAAAGCAACTGTTAGATGCACCTGCAAATACACCAGCATTTAAGTGTATCTAGATTAAATTTAGGTCATAGTTTTACTATAAGTCGAGAAAGAAATTAATGTCTCCTTTCAGAAAGGAAGAATGGATATGAGTATAACCCTAATAAACTTGGTTACTATAATGAACAAAATAGATGATGCATTAGATGAAAATAAAGCTTTACTCACAGAGTTGGATGCGGCTATTGGTGATGGAGACCATGGGATTAATATGACTCGAGGTTTCCATGCAGTTAAAGAGAAACTTAAAACTAATACTAGTAATACTGCTGGAGATATACTAAAAGATGTTGGTATGACTCTTGTTTCCAATGTAGGTGGTGCATCAGGACCACTTTACGGTACTGCTTTTATGAAAGCATCATTAGTAGTTAAGGATAATGGTACACTAAATATTGAGGATTTTGTAAACATAATGGAAGCCGCTTTGGAAGGTATTAAATTAAGAGGTAAAGCCATCGCCGGTGAGAAGACAATGATTGATGCCGTAGTTCCAGCTATTAACGCATTAAAGAATGGGCTACTTGCAAATCTTAATCCCATAGATATACTATTTAATGCCAAGGAAGCCGCAAAAAATGGCGTTGAATTTACAAAAACTATAATAGCTACAAAAGGTAGAGCAAGCTATCTCGGAGAAAGAAGTATTGGACATCAAGATCCTGGAGCAACATCAACTTATTTAATGATTAAAGTAATTTACGATGAAGTTAAAAAGCTAACTAAATAATTTTACGTTAGGAGATAAATATGGTTGGAATAGTACTAGTGTCACACAGTAAAAAGCTAGCCGATGGAGTAAGGGAACTTGCAAGTCAGATGGCAACTGATGCACCAATTGCAGTTGCTGGTGGAACTGAAGATGGACGAATAGGTACGGATATAAACAAGATAATTAATGCTATTAAAAAGGTTTATTCTGAAGATGGAGTTATTGTTATTTTTGATATTGGAAGTTCATATATGAATTCAGATATGGCAATTGAAAATTTACCTACCGCTATGCAGAATAAAGTTGAAATAATAGACACAGCTTTTGTTGAAGGTGCTGTTGCGGCTTCTATTCAATGCAGTATGAACAAAAATATCAAAGAAGTAAAAGATGCACTAAAATCTATGTGCCTTAACAAAGTTCAGTAATTTAAAATATTATAATTAAAACTATCATTTTTAATAAGGAGGCTAAAAATATGTTTGACGTAACAATTATTGGTGCCGGTGTTATTGGTTGTACAATATCAAGAGAACTATCTAAATATAATTTAAAAACATGTGTGCTTGAAAGGTCTATTGATGTTGCTTCTGGTACAACAAAGGCAAATAGTGCAATTGTACATGGAGGTTTTGATGCAAAACCTGGTACTCTTAAAGGAAAATTAAATGTAGAAGGTAATGCAATGTTTACAAAACTTTCTAAGGAATTAGATTTTCCATTTAAAAGAAATGGATCTTTAGTTTTGTGTTTCGATACTAAGAACATGGTAGATCTTAAACATTTACTTGATCAAGGAGTAAAAAATGGAGTACCTGATTTGGTTATTCTAGATGGTGATCAGGTTAGAAAAATGGAACCTAATGTGACAAAACACTGCGTTGGCGCACTGTATTCTCCAACAGGAGGAATAGTTTGTCCATATGAAATGACTATCGCTATGGCAGAAAATGCATTTAGCAATGGTGTGGAATTCAAATTTGAGACTGAGGTTAAAAATATAGAAAAAACTTCAAATGACTATGTTATAAAAACCAATAAAGGTGATATTAAAACAAAAATGATTATAAATGCAGCAGGTTTATATTCAGGTGATATGAATAACATGGTTAGCAAAAATAAGATTAATATAGTTCCAAGACGAGGAGAATACGTTTTATTTGACAGGGTCGCAGGAGCTTTAGTAACAAAAACAATTTTTCAGCTTCCAACTAAACTTGGAAAAGGAGTATTAGTTACTCCTACTGTAGATGGTAATCTATTGATTGGACCAAATGCTGTTGATCTAGAACATAAAGCTAATTTAGATACAACTCGTGAAGGTATGGATGCTATTATTTCTAAGGCCCAATTAAGCATTGAAATACCATTTCCAATGAATATGGTTATAACTTCTTTTGCAGGTAATAGAGCACATAATGAAAAGAATGATTTTATAATTGAAGAGGCAATAGATTCTAAAAACTTTATTAATGTTGCTGCAATAGAATCTCCAGGTTTAAGCAGTGCACCAAGTATTGCTGTAATGGTAGCAGACATTGTAACTGAAAAATTAGTTCCCTCTAAAAATGTGAAATTTAACCCTATAAGAAAAGGTATAAGAAAATTCAGAGAAATGTCTAATGAAGAGAGAGAAGAAATAATCAAGAAAATACCTGAATATGGTACAGTTATTTGTAGATGTGAAACTGTAACTGAAGGTGAAATTTTAGACTCTATAAGAAGACCTCTTGGTGCGAAAACACTTGATGGAGTTAAACTTAGAACTAGAGCTGGAATGGGTAGATGCCAATCAGGATTTTGCTCCACAAAAGTTGTTGACATTCTAGCTAAAGAACTTAATATACCACGCTCTGAAGTTACAAAATCAGGTAGAAATTCTATATTGATAACAGGTAAAAATAAACAATCTTTATAAATTGGAGGAATAAATATGCAAGAATATGATTTACTCATAATCGGTGGCGGGCCTGCTGGGCTTGCAGCTGCAGTTTCAGCAAAAGAACAAGGAATAAATAGTATTTTGATTATAGAAAGAGACAATCAATTAGGTGGTATCCTCAATCAATGTATTCATAATGGTTTTGGTCTTCACACATTTAAAGAAGAACTTACCGGGCCTGAATATTCACAGCGATTTATTGACAAGGTTACTAAGCTTGATATTGAGTATAAACTAAATACCATGGTCCTTGATGTAAATGATAATAGACAAGTTACTGCTGTAAATTCAGAAGATGGCATTCTAGAACTTCAAGCAAAGGCTATTATACTCGCAATGGGTTGTAGGGAAAGACCAAGAGGCGCGCTCAACATACCAGGTTCAAGATGTGCAGGCATTTATACAGCTGGAACAGCGCAAAAATATGTTAATGTTGAGGGTGTAATGCCAGGCAAAGAAGTAGTAATACTTGGTTCTGGTGATATCGGTCTTATAATGGCAAGACGAATGACTCTTGAGGGTGCAAAGGTAAAAGCTTGTGTTGAATTAATGCCACATTCAAGTGGACTTAAAAGAAATATTGTTCAATGTCTAGACGATTTTAATATTCCTTTAAAATTAAGCACAACTATAATAAATATACATGGACAGGATAGGCTTGAAGGAGTTACAATTGCACAGGTTGATGCTAACAGAAAACCAATTAAAGGTACTGAGGAACATATTTCTTGTGATACATTACTTTTATCTGTAGGACTTTTACCTGAAAATGAACTTTCTAGAAAAGCAAATGTTACACTTAATAAAGTTACTGGTGGTCCAATAGTAGACGAAAGTATGCAAACAAGCATTCCTGGAATCTTTACTTGTGGCAATGTACTTCATGTTCACGATTTAGTAGATAATGTAACCACTGAAAGCTATACTGCTGGCAGAAACGCTGCAGATTATATAAATGGAGTTCATCACGCTGGAAAATGTGTTGAAGTTTTAGCAACTGGTGGAGTTAGGTATACAGTACCAAGTACTATTAATCCTGAAAATATCGGTAATGGAATAGATGTAAGATTTAGAGTTGGAGAAGTGCATAAAGCTGCTTATATATCTGTTTATTTTGATGATGTTCGCGAAATGCATTTAAAGAAAAAGATTCTTACTCCAGGTGAAATGGAAAGTGTTAAATTAACAAAGACAATTTTTGATAAATATAGTAACTGTAAGAAAATTACCATAAAAGTAGAAAAGGAGTAGTTAACTATGAGTACAAGAGAATTGACGTGCATAGGCTGTCCAGTAGGTTGTGCTCTCGTTGTAGAACTTGAGGGCAAAGAGGTTATAAGTGTTAAAGGAAATAATTGCAAGATTGGTGAGAATTATGGTAAAAAGGAATGCACTAATCCAACGAGAGTCGTTACCTCCTCCGTTTTAGTTACAGGTGGCGAAAGTACAGTACTTCCTGTTAAAACTGAGAAAGATATTCCCAAAAATATGATTTATGACTGTGTAAAAGCATTAAAAAATGTTGTAGTAAAAGCACCAATAACTATTGGTGATGTTGTTCTAGAAAATGTACTTAACACAGGTGTAAATATTATTGCCACTAAGAATGTTAAAGTGGTATAATAATGTTACTTTTGTGATATATTAAAGTTAATATATCACAACTAAATCAAAAGATTTCACGATATTATATTAATTAATATCGTGTTTCTATAAATGTCAAGTAAACGGTTACTAATAAACTCAAAGGGAGTGTACAAATTATGTCTCAGTATGTAATGGCACTAGACCAAGGAACAACAAGTTCAAGATGCATTTTGTTTAATAAAGAAGGACTTATTGCAAGCGTAGCTCAAAGAGAATTCAAACAAATATATCCGAATCCAGGTTGGGTTGAGCATGATCCTATGGAAATTTGGGCTACTCAATTAGGTATGGCACAAGAAGCTATGGCTCAAATTGGTGTAACAGCACATGATATTTCGGCGATTGGTATAACTAATCAAAGAGAAACTACCCTTGTTTGGAATAAAAACACCGGAGTTCCTGTATACAACGCTATTGTTTGGCAATGTAGAAGAACAGCCGGTATGTGTGATGAATTAAAAGCTACAGGTTTTGATAAAGTAGTAAGAGATAAAACTGGACTTATACTTGATGCTTATTTCTCCGGAACAAAAGTTAAATGGATACTAGATAATGTTACTGGTGCAAGAGCAGAAGCTGAAAAAGGGAATTTAATATTTGGTACTGTTGATACATGGCTAATTTGGAAATTAACAAATGGTAAAGTCCATGTAACCGATTATACAAATGCTTCTAGAACAATGTTATATAACATACATGAATTAAAATGGGACGATGAAATACTTAAAACTTTAGATATACCTAAATCAATGCTTGCAGAGGTAAAACCATCAAGTTGTGTTTATGGATACACTGATAAATCAATATTTGGATCTCCAATAGCAATAGCAGGTGCTGCAGGAGATCAACAAGCTGCTTTATTTGGTCAAACTTGTTATCAACCTGGAACAGCTAAAAATACTTATGGAACTGGTTGCTTCTTATTAATGAACACTGGTGAAAAAGCAGTTGAGTCTCACAATGGTTTACTTACAACTATAGCTTATGGCATTGACGGTAAAGTTAACTATGCTCTTGAAGGCAGTGTGTTTGTTGCAGGCGCAACTATACAATGGCTTAGAGATGAACTAAGAATGATAAAAACGGCGCCTGAATCTGAACACTATGCTACAGCTGTTGACAGTACAGATGGTGTATATATGGTACCAGCATTTGTTGGACTAGGTGCACCATATTGGGATCCATATGCAAGAGGAACAATAGTTGGTTTAACTCGTGGAACAAAGAAAGAACACTTTATAAGAGCAGCACTTGAATCACTAGCTTATCAGACAAATGATGTATTAAAAGCTATGCAAGAAGATTCAGGAATAACACTTACATCCTTAAAAGTCGATGGTGGTGCATGTGCTAATAACTTCTTAATGCAATTCCAATCAGATATATTAGATGTTCAGGTTGACAGACCAGAAGTCATTGAAACAACAGCTCTAGGTGCTGCCTATTTAGCCGGCCTCGCAGTTGGATATTGGAAAGATCAAGAGGAAATCGCGAAGAATTGGGCATTATCAAGATCCTTTAAATCAAAAATGGGAGAAGAAAAAAGAGTAGAACTTCTAAAAGGATGGCATAAAGCTGTTGGAAGATCAAGAGATTGGGAAGAAAAATAAGATCAATTATAATTACCAGAACTAAAATGTAGTTTTATTTTAGTTCTGGGTACAATAAACAACATAGGAGGTTATATTATGTTACCATATTATGCAGAGTTTTTCGGAACAGCGTTACTAATTCTTCTTGGTGATGGTGTAGTTGCAAATGTAGTTTTAGACAAGACAAATGGACATAATTCTGGACTTATAGTTATAGCTTTTGGTTGGGCATTTGCGGTTGGTATTCCAGCTTACATTTTTGGAACAGCAAGTGGGGCTTCATTTAATCCTGCACTTACCATAGCTCTAGCTGCAGTTGGTAAATTATCATGGTCAGTTGTGCCTGGTTATTGCCTAGCTGAAGTTCTCGGGGGAATAGTCGGTGGAGTTTTAGTATGGCTCATGTACTATCCTCATTGGGCAGTTACAGATGACAAAGTTGGAAAACTTGCTGTATTCTGCACAGCACCTAGAATTAAAAATACACCATTCAACTTTTTATCAGAATTTATAGGAACATTTGTATTAGTATTTGCGTTACTAGGTGTTGCTCAAACCAAATCGGCTCCTGGATTTGGTCCACTTATTGCAGCATTTGTAATTTTAGTAATTGGTTTAAGTTTAGGTGGTCCAACAGGATATGCTATTAATCCCGCAAGAGATTTAGGACCAAGAATAGCCCATGCTATATTACCTATTGCTGGCAAGGGCGGTTCTCAATGGGAATATGCATGGATACCAGTAGTAGCCCCAATTTGTGGAGGTCTTGTAGGCGCACTATCAGCTGTTGCTCTATTTGGTTAAATCTAATCTTATCAATAAGTAATAATAAAATAATTATTAATATTAGGCTTTAAAAGATAAAAATATCCAATATGTATTAAAATATTGGGTGCTTTTATCTTTTTATTATGTTATCTAAACTTATATTAAATTGTTCTATTTTGAGTTTCTGCAATTACTTTTATGGAATTCATCATAGCCTCAAATTTTTCTGGTTTTAATGATTGAGGTCCATCACTAAGTGCATTAACAGGGTCATAATGTACTTCAACTTCAAGACCATCTGCACCAACTGCTATAGCAGCCTTTGCAAGTGGCTCTACTAACCACCATTTACCTGTAGCATGACTTGGATCAACTATAACTGGCAAATGACTAAGTTTCTTAAGCACTGGAATTGCACTTAAATCTAAAGTATTTCTTGTAAAAGTCTCAAAGGTTCTAATTCCTCTCTCACATAAAACAACATTTTGATTGCCTTCAGACATAATGTACTCTGCAGACATAAGGAATTCTTCTATAGTTGCACTCATGCCTCGTTTTAAAAGTATTGTCTTATTAGATCTTCCTACTTCCTTTAAAAGATCAAAGTTTTGCATATTCCTAGCCCCAATTTGTAGTACATCAGCATAACTAGATATTTTTTCAACAAGTTCAACACTCATAACTTCAGTTACTATTGGAAGTCCTGTTATTTTTTTTGCTTCTAATAATATTTTTAATCCTTCTTCCTCCATGCCTTGAAAACTATATGGAGAAGTCCTTGGTTTGTAAGCTCCTCCTCTTAAAAAATTGGCTCCTGCTTTCTTCACATCTTTTGCAATATGTATCAATTGCTCTTCACTTTCCACAGCGCAAGGTCCAGCTATAATTGCTAGTTCTTTTCCACCAATTGTCCTACCATCTACTTTTATTATTGAGTCGTTTGGATGGAAAAGTCTATTAGCCCTTTTGTAAGGAGCTTGAACTCTTACAACCTTATCAACACATTCCTCTGCCTCTAATTGGCTTATACTTATTGTACTTGTGTCTCCTACGAGTCCTAAAATACAACAGTCTTTTCCCTGTGTGATCTGGACATCACAACCTAATCTCTCTGCTTTTCTCTTAATAGCACCAACTTGATCTTGATTTGCACCTATTTTCATTACAATTACCATCTAAAATTCCTCCTAAATATTATTTTTTACAGTTTTAATAAAGTACTACTTATAAAATTTATTAAAAAATCGTAAAAAAAGGAAGACCCAATAATGAGTCTTCCTTTTTTTATCTTTAGTTTACCCTTTTATAAAACAACATAAATTGGTATCCTAATCTTATTCTTTAACTCATTATTTAAAGAATCACTATATTTTTTTTTGCACAAATAATAACCAGTGCTAAAATAGCAATAGCTCATGCTAAAATAAAAATATACTTTTTGAGTGATTTCCTTAATAATGATATTTCTCATATAATAATACCTCACAAAATTTAAATTATTACCTACAATTTTTTTAATATTAAAATTATTATAACATGTCAGTACTATTTGTCAACGTAATAAATTCCTATGTTAGTACACACAACTAATCGTAAATCTTAATGTATACCTTCAATATCTTCTCTTTTTTGTTTTTTGTTACATATCTTTCCTCTTCTTTTTTCAAGTTCAGCTACAACATCCTCAACTTTAATACCCTTTAATACCATAAGCACTAATGTATGATAAAATAAATCTGATATTTCGCCAATAGTTTCTTTAGGCTCTTCGTTTTTACTACTAATTATAACTTCTGCACTCTCTTCTCCCACCTTTTTAAGGATTTTGTCTATTCCTTCTTCAAAAAGATAACTAGTGTATGAACCCTCTATAGGGTTTCCTTTTCTTTCTTCAATAATCTTATAAAGCTCTTTAACTACATTATTTTCGCTCATTTTACCATTCTCCTTTTTTATTTATTTTAAATACATTAATATAGGCTCTATTAATTCTAATTCTCAATCTTAATTTTTCTATAAAAGCAGCTTTTATTTCCAGTATGACAAGCTGCTCCTATTTGCACTACCTTTATAAGCAATGTATCACCATCACAATCAAACCTTATGCTTTTTATATACTGAAAATGTCCCGATGTTTCTCCTTTATTCCATAATTTTTGTCTAGATCTACTAAAAAACCAAGTTGTTCCAGTTTCTATAGTCAATTTAAAGGATTCCTCATTCATATATGCAAGCATTAAAACCTCGCCACTACACTCTTCTTGTACTATTGCAGGTACCAATCCATTATTAAATTGGATCTCCTTTATGTCATCCATTATAAACACCACATTTCATTAGATTCTGATCTCCACACCTTTATTTTTAAGATACTCTTTTACTTCTTTGATAGAAAGCTCTTTATAATGAAACAACGATGCTGCAAGTGCCGCATCCGCTCCACTTTGCTCGAATACATCATAAAAATCCTCTATTTTCCCACAGCCACCTGATGCTACTACCGGTATGTTTACAATATCAGTTATTGCATTTATAAATTCTATATCATACCCTTTTTTTGTTCCATCTGCATCCATACTTGTTAATAATATTTCACCTGCACCTAAATCTTCAACTTTTTTCGCCCACTTAACTGCGTCAAGTCCTGTATTTATTCTTCCACCATTAATAACTACATGCCATCCTATATTGTTCTCGTTTTTTTTACCATCAATAGCAACTACAACGCATTGACTTCCATATTTTGATGCTGCCTCAGTTATAAGTTTTGGATTACGAATTGCAGCAGAGTTTACAGATATTTTATCTGCACCCGCTCTAAGAATTTCTTTAAAATCCTCTATGCTCTTAACTCCTCCCCCTACAGTCAATGGTATAAATACTTTTTCTGCAGTCCTTTTTATAACATCTACCATTGTTTTTCTTCCTTCGTGTGTTGCCGTTATATCTAAGAAAACAATTTCATCTGCCCCTTGATCATTATAAAACTTTGCGATTTCTACAGGGTCACCAACATCAGTTAAATTAATAAAGTTTATTCCTTTCATTACCCTTCCATTAGTTACATCCAGGCATGGAATAATTCTTTTAGTAAGCATCAGTTATAACCTCCCTTGTATAATGGCTTCTTCAAGGGATATATCTCCACTATAAAGTGCTTTCCCTATAATTGCCCCATATAAATTCATCTTTTTAAGCTTTTTTATATCTTCAATACATTTCATTCCACCTGACGCAATTATATCACAAGTAACCACATCATTTAACTTTCCTGTTGCTTCAAAATTAGGTCCAGTAAGCGTTCCATCACGACTTATATCAGTAAAAATAATAGTTTTTATTCCTATACTTTCCACTTGTTTTGCAAAATCAATATATTCTATTTTACTACTTTTCTGCCAACCTTCTACTGCCACAAACCCATCTCTTGCATCTATTCCAATTGCAATTTTGTCTCCATATTTTTTCACCGCTTCTTTTACAAGAGATGGATTGTTTATTGCTGCAGTGCCAAGTATTACTCTGCTTAATCCCTTATTAAGTAACATCTCAATAGTTTCTAAAGATCGTACACCGCCGCCTAACTGAATAGGTATATTCAAATCTTTTATAATTTTATTCACATTTTCTAAATTCTTCATGTCTCCACATAAGGCACCATCTAAATCTACCATATGTAAATATTCTGCTCCCTTATTTGCAAAATTTTGAGCAGTTTTTAGTGGATCCTGCGCAACTATTTGAGATGTACTAAATTCACCTTTATAAAGTCTAACACACTTACCATTTTTTAAATCAATTGCTGGAAATATTTTCATTACACTACCTCCACAAAATTTTTAAGTAATTTCATCCCAAAATCTCCACTTTTCTCTGGATGAAACTGCATTCCAAATATATTACCCTTACTTACAATTGCAGGTATTTTTTTCTCATACATACTATATGCATTTATAATACCCTCTTCGCAATTTACTGCATAATATGAATGAACAAAATATACGTACTTGTTTTCTGGTATACCCTTAAGTAACGGTGTATTATTCTCAAAAGATAAACTATTCCATCCCATATGTGGAATTTTTATAGGACCTTCTAATTTAGTTATGTTTCCCTTTAATAATCCAAGTCCCTCGCATTTTTCAATTTCATCACTTTCCTCAAAAAAAAGTTGCATGCCAAGACATATGCCAAGTATAGGTTTTCCTTTTTTTGCTGCAGCTATAACTACTTTATCTATTCCTGTTTCGCGCATATTCTTCATAGCATCTGGAAATGCACCTACACCTGGCACAATAATGCTTCTGCATTTTGTTATCTCATTAGCATTTGAAGATATAATTGACGGTACATTTATAGATTTAAGTGCATTTTGGACACTATTCAAATTTCCAACACCATAATCCACTATTGCTATCATAGTTGTCCCCCTTATAATGATCCTTTTGTAGACATAACTCCCTTTATTCTACTATCATAAGTTAAAGCTTCACTCAATGCTTTTCCTAAAGCTTTAAATAATGCCTCCACCATATGATGATTATTTTTCCCGTATATAATTCTTGCATGAAGAGTTATTCCACCATTTACTGCAACAGCCCTAAAAAACTCCTCCACCATTTCTGTGTCAAAACTTCCTATTTTATCCACTGTAAAATTTGCATCGAACACAAGGTAAGCTCTTCCGCTAAGATCCACAGACACTGTAGCTAAAGCTTCATCCATAGGTACAAAACTTGTACCATAACGTTTGATTCCTTCTTTGCCCTTTAGTGCTTCCTTAATAGCACTTCCAAGTATTATTCCTACATCTTCAATTGTATGATGAGAATCTACTAATAAATCACCTACTGCTTTAACTGATAAATCAAGTAATCCATGTTTTGCAAAAAGACATAACATATGGTCAAAAAAACCTATACCTGTATCTCCATCGAAATTTCCAGAACCATCTAAGTTTATACTTAAATCAATATTAGTTTCTTTACTTTTTCTCGATATTTTCGCTTTTCTCTCTATCATAACATTCTCTCCTTTTTCAACATGCAATAAGTAAAACTTTATATACTTAATTATCTAATGTAATATTTTTTAACAAACAATTATTTTCTTCTCTACTTCCTATTGTTATTCTTAAGCAATTTTCTAATTTTCCTGTTGAGAAACTTCGTACATTAATGCTTTGATCTATTAGTCGCTCTTTTGTCTTTTTTGCATTTGGCACTTCAACTAATATGAAATTTGACTTTGATTTATATAGCTTTATGCCTTCTATCTTACTAAGTTTTTCCCACAAATAGCTTCGTTCGATAAGTATTTGCTCAACATTTTTATGTATCAATTCTGGTTCTAAAAATATAACAGATGCAATACTTTGCGTTATTGAATTAACATTATAAGGTGGTTTTACTTTCTTAAGTTCTTCCATTAAAGTCTTATTTGTAATCAAAAATCCAAGTCTTATTGCTGCAAGTCCAATTTTTGAACATGTTCTAAGTACAATTAAATTATCATATGTATTAATTTTATCAACAATAGTCTTTCCATAAAATTCAAAGTATGCCTCATCAATTACTACAATACATTTACATCCTTCAATTATTTTAATAATGTTCTCCCTTGTAATAATGTTACCTGTGGGATTATTAGGATTAGATAAATATACTATCTTAACCTCTTTTTTATTAGCCATTGAAATAAAACCTTCTACATCCAATTCTAATTTTTCATCGAGTGGAAATTCAATTGGTATTCCTCCTGCAACTTTAGTATATAACCCATACATTGAAAAATCAGGACTTTGCATTGCTACTTTGTCGCCATTATTTAAAAATGTATGTGCAATTATCTGTATACACTCATCTGAACCATTTCCAGCCATTATATTTACATTTTCAATTTTTGCATACTTTGCATAAAGATTACAAACATTGCGAGACTCAACATCTGGATATCTATTATAAATTGAGTCTTCAATTACCCTTCCAAGTTTCTTTCGCGTTGTGGCGCCCAAATTGTTAAAACTTTCATTAGCATTTAGCCTCACCTTATAATCTATTTTGCCTGCATTATAAGATTCAAAATCACTTAAATCCTTTCTAAAATAATCCTGTATCATTATTTAAACCTCACTTTAATAGAATTTCCGTGAGCAGTTAACCCTTCAACCTCACTAAGCTTTATCACATTGTCCTTAACATCACAAAGTGCTTCCTTTGTATAATAAATATAACTTGATTTTTTAATAAAATCATCAACCGATAATGGAGAAAAGAATTTCGCAGTTCCACTAGTTGGAAGAACATGATTTGGTCCAGCCATATAATCGCCAAGTGGTTCTGGTGCATATTGTCCTAAGAATATAGAACCTGCATTTTTTATATCTCCTAGGTAATCAAATGGGTCCTTCATCATAACTTCAAGATGTTCTGGTGCGATTTTGTTCGCTAGTTCTATAGCTTCTTTTATATTTTTCACTATTAAAATAACTCCATATTTGTCTAGTGATTCTCTTATAATTTCACATCTACTCATGTCTTTTATTTGAATCTTTAACTGCATAACAACCTTCTGTGCAAGTTCTCTTGAAGTTGTTATAAGCATAGCTGACGCAAGCACATCATGTTCTGCTTGAGACATTAAATCTGCAGCAATAAATTTTTCATTTGCAAACTCATCTGCAAGTATCATTATTTCACTTGGACCTGCAATCATGTCTATAGCGACATACCCAAACACACTTTTTTTTGCCATAGCCACATAAATATTTCCAGGTCCTACTATTTTATCTACTTTATCTATTGTTTTTGTTCCAAATGCAAGCCCAGCAATTGCCTGTGCTCCACCGACTTTATATATTTTATCAACCCCAGCAATGTCAGCTGCAACAAGAATATGTGGATTAACGGTTCCGTCTTTAAGCGGTGGTGTTACCATTACTAGATTCTCAACACCTGCCACCTTTGCTGGAATTGCATTCATAATTACTGAGGAGGGATATGACGCTGTACCACCCGGTACATATATACCTACACTTTCAAGACCTCGTATAGTTTGACCTAAAACAATGCCCTTTTCCTTTGTCATCATCCAAGCATTTCTTTTTTGTTTTTCATGAAATTCCTTAACATTTTTTTTAGCGAGCAATATTGAATCTAAAAAATCCTTATCTACCATTTTATACGCATCTTTAATTTCCTCAGCTGAAACAATAAAGTTATTCGACGTAACAAATTTACTGTCAAACTTTTGAGTGTATTCTAATATAGCATCATCGCCCCTAGTTTTTACATTCTTGAGTATTTTATCTACTATGACATTTACATCCTTTTGTACATTTTCTGCTCTTTTCTTTAAGTCTTCTACATGTTTTTTTCCCTCATTGCTATTTGCCTCTATAATTTTTAACATTATATCATCGCCTCATTTTTATCTACATATTGTTGAACTTTTACTATTAACTCACTTATTTCTTCTTTTTTCATCTTCATGCTCGCTCTGTTAACAATCATTCTCGCACTTATATCACAGATTTTTTCAATAACAATTAATCCATTTTCCTTTAGAGTATCCCCTGTTTCCACCAAATCTACAATTGCATCTGATAACTCTAAAATAGGTGCCAGCTCTACTGAACCATCAAGTTTAATAATTTCAACATCTTCATTGTTTTTTTTAAAATATTCTTTTGCAACTCTTGGATATTTGCTAGCTATTTTTTTGCGATTGTATCCGTCATAACTCTTAAAACTTGGTAATGCCGCCACAGCAAACATACATTTACCAACCTTTAAATCCACTACCTCATAAAATTCTTTATTCTGTTCCATTAAAGTGTCCTTACCAACAATCCCAATATCTGCTGCTCCATGTTCTACATAAGTTAGAACATCTGTAGATTTGACTAGAACAAATTCTATATTGTTTTTCTTATCCTTAAGAATTAATTTTCTTCCTTTATTCCTAAGCTCGGTGCAATCTATCCCAATTCCTTCGAACATTGAAATGGCATATTTTTCTAACCTTCCTTTTGTTAATGCTATTCGTATTGCTTTCATACTTATTCCCCCATACTATTAATAAGTTTAGTTAATTGCATAACCCTGTAGTCAAGCGACTACAAGGGTTTACAATCATATATATACAGGAATTCCCCCAACTTTTGTCGAATTTATATTCATCACAACTAAATTCAC
>NZ_JAHLEC010000060.1 GCF_018861705.1 Clostridium psychrophilum
CGACTTGCATGTGTTAGGCACGCCGCCAGCGTTCGTCCTGAGCCAGGATCAAACTCTCAATTTAAAAGTTTACACTTTTTATTTGAAATGATTAATCTGCGACAACTGTTAAGTTATACGCGAGCTCATTACAATACTTTTAGTCTTACGACTAAATTTTACTTTATACTAAAGTAATTAACTGGTTTAAAACAAAATATTATTTCATTTCTTTACCTATTTCTCTGTTTAATTTTCAAAGACCAACTTGCTTTGTCATCATCTGACAACTCCTACTATAATACTAGATATTTCTTCTTTTGTCAATCTTTTTTTAATTTGCTTTATAAAAAACTTATTAAATTTTAATTAACATCAAATTTAATTCATCGCACGTTTGTTTGTGACGACAAGGAATATTCTATCACATTATTAATAGTATGCTTTCATTATGGAAGCTCTCTACGTAACTCATCTTTATATTCCGACATATAGCTCTAAATAATTCGCTATTTCGCATTTAGATACACATGGTTAAGTAATTCTAATATTGTCAATATTTCTAATCTTAACAATATTAGTGACTGTTACTACTCTTATCACTATTATAAATACTCGTCAATTTGCTAAATAAAATTTATATAAAAAAGTACCTATAGCTCAAACACCTTATTTCAAAATGCCCATTCTATAGATACCAGTTTAAATTCTAATAATTATATTATTTTATTATTTATAATTAATTGGTTCTTTACTGAAACTTGCCTCTTTTAAATCAACAATCTTAGTTTTATGCTTTATCTTATATCCTATCCATAAAGCTAAAAATAAAGGTAATCCTATATATGAAGCGATAACATTTTTCCAATCAATTGGACTTGCAAAAAAATAAGTTACTCCTTGTCCTAATATTACAATTACACATAACACCAATGCAAGAATTGGACCAAAAGGGAAAAATTTTGCTTTATATTTTAATTGTTTTAGATCTTTACCTTGAATCATGAATGCTTTACGAAAACGATAGTGACATAATGCAATTCCTACCCATGCTATAAATCCAGCCAAACCTGAAGCCGCAACTAACCACATATATACTGTTTCTTGCGCATATAAGCCTATTAAAAAAGATGCGGAAGCTACTAGTGTAGTAATATATAAGGCATTTACAGGAACCCCTTTTGAATTTACTTTAGAAAAAGCTTTTGGTGCCCTTCCTTCTCTTGACATTGCATATAACATACGACTAGCCGCATACATTCCAGAATTACCGCAAGAAAGTACCGATGTTAAAACTACAGCATTCATAATACTTGCGGCACCTGCAATACCTGCCCTTGCGAAAATAGTTGTAAAAGAGCTCGTAGTGACACCTGCCTCTGTAAAAGGTATCAAAGCACTGATAATAAATATAGCACCTATGTAGAAAATAATAATTCTCCAAAATACACTTTTTATTGCTTTAGGTACATTTTTCTCTGGATCTTCACTTTCTCCTGCCGCAATACCAATTAATTCTGTTCCCTGGAAAGAGAACCCTGCAATTAAGAAAACCATTAATATCCCTTTAAACCCATATGGAAATGGTCCTCTCGCACCGCTTTTAGGATCTAAAAACGTAAAGTTTGATAGTCCTATGTGATGACCTCCTAGTATTCCGAAAATCATTGCAACACCTACCGCCAAAAACACTAGAACTGCTACTACTTTAATACTTGCAAACCAAAACTCTGATTCACCATATGCTTTAGCTGAGAGCATATTTAGTCCAAATAATATCACCAAAAATAAAATACTCCAAATAATTGATGGTACATTTGGAAACCAATATTTCATAATCATAGCTCCTGCAACCATTTCAACTGCAACAGTAATTGCCCAGTTATACCAATAGTTCCAACCTAATGCAAATCCCAATGCTGGGTCAAAAAATCTTGATGCATATGTTTCAAATGAACCAGTAACTGGCATGAATGTGGCCATTTCGCCTAAACTAGTCATTAAAAAATATACCATTATTCCTATTAGTGTATATGCAACCAATGCCCCTCCTGGGCCTGCTTGACTTACAGTCCCTCCTGAAGCCAAGAATAATCCTGTTCCGATTGCTCCACCAATAGCAATCATATTAAGATGTCTAGATTTTAGTCCTCTTTTTAATTGGCTCTTTTCTATGTCGCTTGTTTTTAATTCTCCCAATTGTTTCCTCCTTAATTAATAGCTATGTAACCTGAAAATTCATAAAATATGTTTGTTGTTTAATCCCTTGGTAACTTCATTAACATAAAATTCCAGTGCTTGCCATCATTCAATATATTTTACACCATTACTGATATTATTACTAATAAAGAAAGTTTTATTTTATTATTTCTAAACCTATTGATTTTTTGTTTAAAATGGTATAACGTAAACAAATAGATGAATATTTGTTTTAAATATTCTATTTTGATAAAATTTTATATTCATTGTATTAGCATCTTTTTTTGTGAGGTTTTATCACAAGACTATTATAAAAAGAATGCTTTTATTTATTTATGGTTATAGCTAAAATATCCAATAAAATTGAGAATTAACTGGATATTAAAAAGTAGTAACACAAATCATAATCGAAAAAATTTAGGAAGTGCACAATATGTTTTTAATACCAAGTCCAAAAAAATTAGAGATAAAAAAAGGTACATTGCAGCTTAGACGAGATAGTGAAATAGTTTTAGATTATCGATGTGATTTTGACGATCTAAATGCAGCTATTTTATTGCAAGAAGAAATTGAACAACGATTAGGATTTAAATTAGTAATAAATAAATCTTATGACTGCAATAGTAATAAAATTATAATTCATTTTAAAAAAACAATAGGACCAAAAGAAGCTTATAGTTTAAATATTTCTGGAAAATGCATTGAAATAAGTGCAGCTACTTCTATAGGTATATTTTATGGAGTACAAACATTAAGACAAATAGTTAGGCAATATGGTTCTATACTTAATAATCTTAAAATTGAAGACGAGCCCTACTTTGCTAACCGAGGATTCTATCACGATGTTACAAGAGGCAGAGTTCCAACACTTAAAAATCTTATGGAACTAGTTGACAGGGCCTCTTTTTATAAGATTAATCAGTTACAATTATATATAGAACATACTTTTGCATTTAAAGGCATGAGCGAAATATGGATGGATAAAGATCCACTAACAGCTGAGGAGATATTAATATTAGACCAATATTGCATAAAAAAGCATGTTGAACTAATCCCTTCATTATCTACCTTTGGACACATGTATGAAGTACTTAGATCAAAATCCTTCAATAAATTGTGTGAACTAGATAACAGTGAGGGAGGCGAATATTCCTTTGAGAATAGAATGAATTCACACACCCTGGATTCAACTAATGAAGATAGCATAAAACTAGTTGAAAAAATGTTAACACAATATATGCCTCTATTTAGTTCCAATACATTTAATATATGTTGTGATGAAACCTTCGACTTAGGCAAGGGCAAAAGTAAAGCTAAAGCAGATGAAGTAGGTGTTGGAAGATTATATGTAGATTTTTTAAACAAAGTAATAGATATAGTACAGAAAAAAGGGAAGAAAGTAATGTTTTGGGGTGATGTTATTTTACTACATCCAGAACTTTTAGATGATATAAGCAAAGATGCCATATGTCTAAATTGGGATTACAACGAAAATGCCAATGAAGATGGTACAAAGGCAATAACTGAATCAGGCATGGAACAATACGTATGCCCAGGCGTATGGGGCTGGAATCAACTCGTAAACAAAGTAGACAAAGGTTTCGAAAATATAAAAAGAATGGTTGCCTATGGTGTTAAATATGGTGCTACAGGTGTTCTAAATACTGACTGGGGTGATTTTGGGCATATAAATTTTTTAAGTAGCTCAATCCCTGGCATGGCATATGGAGCCTCCTTATCTTGGAACCCTAATGGAGAAAAGGAATTTGAAAATGTGTTTAAAGGCTTGTCTTTAATAGAGTATGGTGACGATTCGCTTACACTCGTTTCTCTATTAAATCAATTGTCCAAAAAACAAGTTGTAGGATGGTTTGAACTGGTCGAATGGAAAGAAAACCACAGTAAAAATTTGAAGTTCAACGAAAGTCTCAATAAACTTGATTGGGAAGAGATTTTAGATGGCTATAATTTAGCATGTGAAATAGAAACTAAATTTACAACATTATCTAAAAAAGTTTGTATTAACACATTTGATTTGCAAGAATTTATTGTTTCAGCAAGGGCAATACAATTAGTAGATAGTTTTTTCTTAAACCTTTTAAAAAATGAGTATGGGAAGGATGTAAAAGATACTGTATTCATGCCAAACGACCTAGCAGAAAACCTAGAAATTTGGTTTTGTGATTATGCAAAAATTTGGAGGGCAAGAAATAAAGAAAGTGAACTCTATAGAATTAGAGAAATCATAGTTTATGCTTGCAAATACTTAAGAGGAATATCTTCGATAACTTGCTAATAAAGTATCCTACCTCTTAAACTAATGAAGTTATTTCTTAATGTTATCTTTAATTTTAAAAATCCTCCTACAATGGGAGGATTTTTTATATGCACATATTTATTTATAAGGTAAAAACATTTAAGATATAGTTTATAACAATTTGTAGTTTCATTAATTTACAACATTAATTGATTTTCCTTTAATAAATGATTTAATATTATCAGCCATAAGTTCAATAAGCCTTTGCCTCGTCTCAAAACGCCTCCACCCAATATGGGGAGTTAAAATAACATTTTCCATATCAAACAATGGATTTGTTAATTTAGGTGGTTCTGGATCTTGAACATCAAGGGCAGCACCAGCAATTTCTCCATTTTGCAATGCTTCAATTAAATCATTTTCTTTTATTAAAGCTCCCCTTGCAGTGTTAATGATAAATGCTGAAGGTTTCATTAATCTTATCTTATCCTTATCAATAAAATTCAATGTATCTTTGGTTAATGGACAATTAAGTGAAACAAAATCACTCTGTTTAAGTAAATCTTCAATTGAAACAAAATGTACATTTGGGTTGTCCCACGGTTTCTTGGTTCTACTATATATATTAATGTTCATTCCCAAAGCTAATGCAATTTTTATAACCTCGCGACCAATAGCACCATATCCTCCAATTACTCCAAGTGTCTTATTTTGCAACTCAAAATGTGGGAGTTGTAAATGTTTACTGAAGTTATCAAAATTTTTCTGTTTAAGCATAATTTGCTGCTGAATTAATGAAGAACTAAAATTCAAGATATAAGTAATTACTAAATCAGCTACCCCTTGGGTGCTATAACTAGGAACATTGCAGACAGTAATATTTTTTTGTCTTGCAGATGCAATATCAATATTATTATATCCTGTACCTGCTTCGCAGATAAGTCTCACAGAGTCTGGAAATTGAGATATTAACTCTCTACCCAAAGGTAATTCTTTTGTAATTACTATAGTTTGATCTTTTACACGCTTCAAAATTTCTTTATCGCTACTTTCATCGTATTTTGTAAAAGTAGTAAGTTCTGATATTGATGAAAAATTGAGTTTATTATCAAAGTTAAGTTTTGCTAAATTGAGAAATACTGTATTTTCCATATGTCCCTCCTATTTTCATTACTTCTAATATTACTTCTAATACTACTACTATTTGCTTAAAAAATATAGCATCTAAAATCTATTTATTAAACAATTAAAAATACCAGTAAAATATTTTACTGGTATTTTAAATTTAAATTATTAGATTCTATATTTTTGAATCTTCTATAACTGCTTTAAGCACCTTTGAAGATTCAAATAATTTAGTATTTTCATCTTCGCTTAGTTTAACATCCAATATTTGCTTTACACCATCTCTACCTATAATTGTTGGTACTCCCATATATATATCTTCAATTCCATATTCTCCTTTTAATAGAGAAGATACTGTAAGAATAGATTTTTCATTACTTAATATTGCTTCAACTATCCTTCTTATAGCTAATGCAACTGCATAGTAAGTTGCGCCCTTCTTTTTAATAATAGTATAAGCTGAGTCTTTTACCTCTTCATATATATCAAATTTAATCTCTCCATTGCACTTTTCAGTACAAATATGACAGTATTCATCAATGTTCATTCCAGCAATACTAGTTAAACTCCAAGTTGCAATTTCCGAATCGCCATGTTCACCCATTATATAAGTATGAATATTTCTAGCATCAATTTCAAAGTGTTTACCAAGCAGATATTTAAATCTCGATGTGTCAAGAACTGTTCCCGATCCTATAACTCTATTACTTGGGAATCCTGAAAGCTTATATGTTATATAAGTAAGTATATCTACAGGATTTGAAACTACCAATAGTATAGAATTAGGACTGAATTTTACAACCTCTGGAATTATAGTTTTAAATATTGCTAAATTTCTTGAAATACAATCTAATCTAGTTTGTCCTGGTTTTTGACCAACCCCAGCTGTAATAATTACTATATCTGAATCTTTAGTGTCTGCATACTCTCCAGCAGATATTTCTATAGGTCTTACAAAAGATACACCATGTGCTAAATCCATAGCTTCCCCTTCAGCTTTATCCTTATTTATATCTACAATTACAATTTCAGAAGTTAATCCACTCGTCATTAAAGCAAATGCAGTAGTAGAACCTACAAATCCTGCTCCAATTATGGATATTTTATTCCCCTTTGACCTCATATAAAAACTCTCCCCTTTTTTACTAATAGTATATACCTAATAGTATATCTCTAATAGTATATACCTAATTTAATATAAAAACACCCTGAATTAGCAGAGTGCTTAAAATTTTTATTTAATTAACACCAATCTATATTACTACCATTATAATAAACTCTTAGCGAGTTACCATTTCTTAAATTAACTTTAATTGCTGTGTCTTTCCCAGGTTCATTGTATTCTTCAAACCCTGCAATATGTTTTTTAGACTCTTTACTCCTTAGTTCTAAATAATCTTGAAATAATATTTCGTGTTTATACATTCTCATTACCATCCTTTAACCATTACGGCATATAATTTAACTATTACTATTACTATTACTATTACTATTACTTTTTCTTTTCCTATATCTATTCTTTACATTATGTCCAATTCTACTTTCGTTAATCATTATACACTATAATACATCATCCGACAATTTATAACATAAATATATAATTAATTAATTTAAACTGTTCCTACAAAATTATAGAAAACCTAACATTACACTATGCTAAATTTAATTATTATATGCAGCTAACTACTATTTTGTGACTTTAATCCATCTTCTATAATTATTTTACACTGATTTAAATCTTCTTTTAAAAGTTGAGTTTATGATTTGATTGTTTCGCCAAATCTTATCCCAATTTTTTGAGAAGTGTCTGATACTATTCTTTGTGGAGTATCTGGTATATATGGATTTGGAAGTTTTACCTCAATTACTTCCTTAATATAATCTTCTGGATTAAATATTTTAGGATCAGTAACCACTGGCATTCCTTCAATATAGCCAATATTCTTCACTAGCTTCTTTAAAGCTGGATCTTTCATTTCATCTGCAATAAGATTAAATTCTCACTAACTTTATGTTTAGTTTTTTCTACACTAAGTATATTTAATGAGAAATGATTGCTACTTAAAATAACTTGTATAATCTTGTTTCAATTGATTTTTATCAAAATTAACCATTGTTAAATGTTCTATAATAATTTCTTTTGGAAAATTTTCACATGCTAATCTTAATATAGCTCTTTCTAAGTGTTCTCTCATAAACCTAGCTTCTTCAACCGACAATAAATCAATTAAAGATACAAATGTTCCTTTTTGAGGATAAACGCTTATTAATCCTTCCTGTGATAACCGCGCAAATGCCTCTCTAACAGGGGTTCTGCTTACATTAAATTTTTCTAAAATTTCTATTTCAGAAATAATTATCTTATAATTGCATTTTTATTATTAATTAGTTTAAATATATGTATTATAATATATACAGATGTTTTAAAAGAATAAAGGTCAATCATGTTAGTAATTATGTTATACTTTCAATATAAAATATTAAAAGTGCTATTGTTTAAATTAAATATACTAAATAGAAAATTTAAAAGTAAATTAGTATATAAAAAAACTTTGCTAATATAATATAATAAAGTCTGGGGGAATAATTAAACTTATGGAAAAAAAATTTCTGATAAAACTAGCCTTACCCTTAATCGTTGTTTTAGGTGCAAGTGGATTTTATTGCTATATGTATATTAATACAAAAAAATGGTCAGGTCTTATATACCCCGGGGTTAAAATTGCTGAGGTAGATGTATCTGGAAAAACATTAGCACAAGCTAATGATATAGTCACTAAAAAGTATTCATCTGCTATATTAAAAAAAAATATATACATAAAAACACCAACAAAAACATATTCATTAAATTATACACAAATAAATGCGAAATATAATGTTGATGCTGTTGTAAAAGAAGCTTTTAATTATGGAAAGGACTTAAAAATGTACGATCAATATAAATTGATTAAAAAACCTATAAAGAAAGAACTTAAAATGGAATTTACCTACAATCCTAAATCTATTAACGATTTAATTTCAAATATGAAAAAGGAAGTTAATAAAACCCCACAAAATGCAAGTATTTCTATGGTTAGTGGTAATTTTAGGGTAGTTTCAGATACAAAAGGTTTTAAGCTTATAGATGATAAACTAAAGAAAGATATTATAAGCAAAATAAGTGGAAATATAAAAACTCCTGATATTTTTGTTCAAGCAGAAATTAAAACCCTTTCTGCAATTAAAACAAAAGAGAAGCTTCAAACTATTAATACAAAGCTTTCAAGTTTTTCTTCTAATTTCAGTACCTCATCCTATGGAAGATCTACTAATATAATCCTTGCTACCAATAGTATAAATAAAACTCTTATAATGCCAGGTGAAAGCTTTAGTTTTAATGCTAAAATTGGAAAACGAACTGCAGCAAAAGGCTATAAGCCCGCTCCCGTTGATATTGGAACCAAAGTAAGTTCAGATTATGGTGGCGGAATATGTCAGGTATCTACCTCACTTTATAACGCAGTAATAAGGTCAAACATTAAATCTACTGAAAGAAATCATCATTCGATACCTTCAACTTATATACCCCTAGGCATGGATGCTACTGTAGATTGGGGCAATTTGGATTATAAATTTAAAAATACTTTAGAGTATCCTGTTTATATCGAAAGTACAGTAAACAATAAAGTACTAACTTTTAATATTTATTCTAATTCAAGTTTAAATAATAAATCTTATACTTTAGTAAATGATGTTTATAACACTATCAAACCTGGTCCGGTGCAATATATTAATGATTCTACTCTACCAGTTGGTAAAAATGTTGTAGATCAATTTCCTTTGACTGGATATAGTGTAAGAACTTTTAAAGATACTATACAAAATAGTAATGTTATTAGTCATGAACTAATTTCAAACGATCATTATCAGGTAAAAGCTGAAGTAATAAAAAAAGGCACAAAGAAAAATTAAATATTATTAAAAATATAAATAACACCATGTACAAATCGTCCCTCTAAGATGATGTGTACATGGTGTTACTTATTGTATTTTTCTCTATATACTTAAGTATTAGCTTATTATGTATAATTGTTATATCCTTCACAAAGCAGTTTCCTTCTCTTGTATGCCTAATAAGATTTTATAACAATGAATCACTAAAGAAAAAGTACTCCTGCTTACTCAGTCAATATAAATGCTACTGATAGGCATTTGGTCATCAATATAATAGTATTTTTCTATTTTCCTTAAGAAAATGCTTTATATGCAAAGAAAAATGAACCTAAAAATACTAATATAGCAGTTATCAATACAATAATTACCAATCCAAACTTATTTAGTTTAAATTTATGTACTACTTTATCCTTTTCAGTTTCTTTTGTTATTTTTTCTTTCATAATGTTATCTTTGTTTATTGATGCTTTTAGATTAAATTGACACAACTTCTTAACACATAGGTTTTTAATTTTTATTAACATTGTATTCTCATTAAATATTAAAAGTCCTTGTTTAGAACAAACTAAAGCTGCTTCAAACCTATCAAGCATAAACAAAAGTTCACTTTTTCTAACATATGCATATTCTTTATTGCTATCAAATTTTATACAATCAGAAAAACTTACAAGAGCTTTTTCATAATTTTTTATTTCTTTATAAGTACATGCCATAATAAAGCATATTTGAGATTTTTGCGTTTGAGTAAAATCATCATTTAAAATTCTTTCGCAAATAGGAAAAATAGAGTTAAAATGATCGGCTTCCAAATATTTATTTATGGTTTCTAATCTTTTATTGAAATCATCCATGAAGTTCCACCTTTCGCAATTTAATCAACTAAACAACATTATGCCATGTCAAATATATATTTCTATGCTATACTTTTCATAATAATTAATGCCGTGTCCTCTATAGCTCTTTTAGTAACATCAATTATTAAACACCTTGTCTTTTTCATTATCTTTTCTGCAAAATCTAACTCATCTAATATTCTTGCATCATTAGAATATTGAAAACTAGAATTGAGTCCATTAAATTTGTCCATTCTGTGTTTCCTTATTTCAATAAGCTCAAAAGGATTTATTGTAAGCCCAATAATCTTTCTTCCAGGAATGTTATATAATTCCTCTGGAACAGGCACTTCCGGCACTAAAGGTATATTTATTGCTTTAATTCCTTTATTAGCTAAATACATGCATAGTGGAGTTTTCGATGTTCTTGAAACTCCAATAAGAACAACATCAGCATGATTTATTCCATTATAATCTCTACTATCATCGTATTGTATAGCAAACTCCATAGCTTCTATTCTTTTATAATAATCCTTGTCCATGTTCCATATTGCACCAGGAATATATTCTGGTTGTTTATCTAATAGCTTCGACGCAAGTCCTATAACTGGTCCTAATATATTTGATATAAATATTCCTTTTTCTACACATCTTTGGACTAAAAATTCCTTCACATCTACCATAATTATAGTTGAAATAATCATGACTTTAGAGTTACTATCTATTTTGCTGATAAATTTATTAACATCCTCAGCTGTTTTAATATATGGTACTCTTTTTATTGTAATACTATCTGGAAACTGGCTTTCAACTGACTTTGCTACAAGTTCAGCTGTTTCCCCTATTGAATCAGATACCGCATATATTGTTAACATATATTAATCTCCTCCAATTTTCTTTAAAAAAATTAAAATTCACTTTTATATGAAATATAAAAATTATATTAAATTATCTTTTTTTAATAAATTAAATAATGTTGGATTTAAATTAAATTGATTCATTAAATTATTAACTTCGGCCAAAGCTTTTTCTTTTATATCTAAAGGGATATTAGATAAAGTGGCTCTAATTAATATATTTTTAGGAGAATGTGAAATATCTATAAATTCTAATAACTGAGTTTTATACCCTACACTTTCTAAAAGATTTGCTCTAACTGAATCGGTCATAAGTGATGATATTCTTTCTTGTACTATTCCATACTTTGTTAATATAGACAATGATTCTGTCTTAATTTGACTATTAAATTCATGTTGACAACAAGGAACAGAAAAAATCATCTTACTATTCCACTTTATCGCATTATACAAAGCATAGTCAGTAGCTGTATCACATGCGTGTAATGTAATTACCATATCTACTTTATTATCATATTTAAATCCATTTATATCCCCTAATTCAAAATGTAAATTTTCATAATTATATCTTTTAGCTATGTCATTACAGTTCTTAATTACATCCTCTTTAAGATCAAGGCCTATCATTTTAACATTAATCTTCTTAATTTCTACAAAGTAATAATATAATACAAATGTTAGATAAGATTTCCCACACCCAAAATCTAATATTGTAAGCTCTTTGTAATCATTTTTTTTGATTTCATCATCAATAATCTCAACAAACCTATTAATTTGCTTATATTTATCATATTTTGAATTAACTACCTTGCCCTCTTTTGTAAAAATACCTAAATCTATAAGAGGTTCTATCGCCATACCTTCTTTAAGAATATAATTTTTTTCTTTATTATGTTCTTTATTATCAATAGTTGCATTATCAGCATTTTTCTTTCCTAAATGTACTTTGCCCTTTTTAGATATTTTCAAATCATAAGTAGCTATATTTGACCAAGCATCCACTTGTTTATAATTAGAGGATACGTATTCTAAAAGTTTATCTCCTAAGATATTTGTATCAATATTTTCATGGAACACTTGCTTATCAGTATACTTTTCTATTTGGTAATATTTTTTTACATCATTTTCTTTTAATACAAATGTTATTTTATTATACTCTGAATCCTTGTTTGCCTTATTACTTATAACTAATTTAATAATATCTTGCTTAGCTATTTCATCAATCGCTTTTTTTAATTCTTCCATATCAACACACCTTATAATTTATTTTGAAACTCCCCTTGCTATTAAATCATCTCCTACGGAGCTGTAGCATCTCTTAAAGAGATGCATCATCTCCTTTTCGGAGCTGCAACGACTTCAGAAGGAGATTTAACTCCAACTGAAGTTTTATTTTTGCTATGGTAGGTAAATCCCACTTATAGAAGTGGAATACTTTCCTTCTGAAATGTCGTTAATAATATTATTATATACCACTTTAATTAATTCTAACACTTTAAGCAATAAATTGTCCAAAATAAAATACAAAAAGTAGTATATAACTTGCAAGTTTCACATTGCAATCACACACTACTTTCTTTGCTTTACTTCCTAATCTTTAATCATATATATCCGAAAACTCAATCTTAATCCGTTCCACTTTGCATTCTTTTGAAAAATCTCCATTTTCTTTAGGTTTTTCATCTTCAGGCAACAATCTAACAGGAATTTCTACTTTAAATTCACTGCCCTTGCCAGGAGTGCTTTGTAACTCAATGGTTCCGTTATGAATGACTATTAACTCCTTAACTAATGAAAGTCCTATTCCACTTCCCTCCCTGTTTCTGGATAAAGACTTGTCAACTTGAACAAACTTTTCAAATATAGCTGATTGTTTTTCCTCAGGTATTCCTATTCCAGTGTCTTTAACCGCTATAACTACACTATCTACTTTATTGTATATATTAACTTCTATTTTTCCACCACTAGGAGTAAATTTAATTGAATTGGATAATAAGTTCAGTATTATTCGCTCCATTGCATCTAAATCAAAAGCCATAACTCTTTCTTCTATTTCTGTATCAAAAATTATAGAAATATTTTTACTTTTAACATAAACAACAATTGATGATACAATATTTTCTACTACATGCACTATATCATTATTCTGCATATGTATAGAAAAATCACCTGCATCAATTTTTGTTATATCTATCAGATTACCAATAATTCTAAGCAATCTGAAACAATTATGTTTCATTATATCTGTGTATTTCTCTATGTGTTCATGTTCTTCTCTAAGTGGATTATTTTTTAGTTCTATAACTTGAAGAGCACTAAAAATCAAATTTAAAGGTGTTCTAAGTTCATGAGAAATATTTGAAAAGAAGTTTGTTTTTAATTTATCATAACTTATTAATTCTTTAATCATCTTTTCATTCTGCTCATTGTTTTTTGAATCTGTTATGTTAAAACCTAATAGTATCAACCCTTTGTAAGTTCCATCATCATTAAATAATGGTATTCTTAACGTATCATATATTTTATTATTATTCTCTCTCTTATCTTTTATAACTTCTTCACTTCTGCATATTATGCCTGTATCCCTTGCTTTTCCATCCTTCTTTGACCAACTTTCTAATACATGTTTTGCTTCTATTGATATATTAATCAATTGCTCAGTGTTTTTATTTTTACAATCTTTTTCATCCATATCCAATAGTGTTAATGTTGAATTATTTATATCAAGAAATTCACCCTTAGCATTTTTAAAGTAAATTATATTAGAAGTGGAATTTATTAATGTATTTAACAAACTGTCACTTTCCGATAACAATTTTTCAACATGCCTACGTTTATTTATATTAATAATCACAAAAATAATTGCTCCTAAAATTATAAATAGAACAATAGATGTAACAATCAAAATTTGTTTTTTAGACATATTATATGTTTCATGAGGTTTATTAAGAATTTCAGATCCTTTAGGTAAATCTTTCATATTTATATTAAATTGTTTTAATTTTTCATAATTAAATACATATCTGTGAGCCGAATCCTCAGTAATAGGGATATTTGACACTTTTTCACCATTCATTATTTTTAAGGCTAGTTTACCTGTTTGCTTTCCTAAGTCTTTACCATATGTAACAACTCCACCAACACTTTGTTTATTAGTAAATAGATAGTCTGTAGAATACATAGGGATATTTACATCTTTAAAAAGATAATTAACACTTTCTTCAATTGAAATGTCATAACCATTATCATTTTTAATTGTTCCATTAGGATCAAAATAAATAATAGTGTCTTTAGTTAAACTTTTTATTTTTTTCTTAAGTTTTGTAATATTTCCTTCATCAGAAAATAAGAATTTAACTTTACCTTTATATGAAGGTGCTAAATCTTCTATAATATTTTTAGCGATAATACCCTTTGAATCGTTGCCTGTAATTACAAATATTTGTTTAGTTGTTGGATGAAGTTTTAAACTAATATTTATAGTATCTTGAATATCTGAACTTTTTACAAGCCCTGTAAATAGAGGATGTTTATTAATTCTAGACTTATTAAAGTTGTCTACTCCACAAAATACAACTGGAGTACCCGGAAATAAAGAATCTCCGTATTTCTGCAAAAATTCAAATGCATTATCATCTAAAGTAACCACAACATCAAATTTAGTGTTTTTAAATTTA
This sequence comes from Clostridium psychrophilum, assembly GCF_018861705.1. Lineage (GTDB taxonomy): Bacteria > Bacillota > Clostridia > Clostridiales > Clostridiaceae > Clostridium_AD > Clostridium_AD psychrophilum. The sequence goes on from NZ_JAHLEC010000060.1 coordinate 14,861, forward strand.
TATTTACATAATTTATAAAACACCTGTGAAAATTCTTTTTCATAATCATAACCAGAATCCAAATATTGAATTTTAACATCTATACTTTTTTTACTATTAACAAACTCTGAATTTATTGCGGAGGTAATTTGCCCTGTCCAATTCATTGATTGATTCCCAGCCGTAATACTACTATCATTTCCATTTGAATTTAAAATCAACACATTTTTCTGAACTGCATTCTCAGCATAAACAGGACTAAGAAAAAATAGAGAAAAGATTATAAAAGATATGAAGAAAATATAAGATTTTATGTATTTACTATTTATCATACAAGAATTAAAGCCTCCTGAAAAGAATATATTCTATACTACAATGCTAATTTCATTTATTTAATATATATAGGCAACTTTTTATTACAAGTTGCCTATATACATATTCTATATAAAATACAAATTTCCTCTATTTATATGATATAAATACAATATGTATGGATCCTTATTTAAAAGGTCAATTAAACTAAAAAAATGTCTCAATTTGCTGTAAAAATGTCTTTTACCCTTAAATGAATGATTTATAATTACAAATAGTAAAACCCTAAAAGCACCATCACTTTTAGAGTTTTACACATAGTTATATTTTTTGTGTAATGTTATTAATACCATTCTATATAAATTTTATATTTATTCATTGTTCACTTCTACTTCTGTAATCTCTAACTTAGCCATTCGACTTGTGGCTGTGAAACTTATAATAGAGCCTATAATAATAAACAAAATTCCTATTACTGTGTTTATTTCAATTGCTTCTTTTAAAATCATTAATGCTAAAATTGGTGCCAAAGCAGGCTTTATAAAGAAAACTATTGATGCAGTAGTCGCAGAAGTTTCTTCCATTGCTAAGGTATAAAATGTATACCCAAGTCCAGTAACAAAAAGACTGATGTATGCTAACATAGGCAAATTGCTTAAAGTTATACCATGAAAAATAGGGATGTTTGCAAATTCTTTTAACCCACGAGTGGAGAAAAAATTTGCTACAAAACTTAATTTTGTAATAAGTATAAGTATTAACATTTCTAGACTTCCAAATAAAAATGTGAAACAATTTATGACTATTCCTCCAAATTTCATGCATCTTTTATTACATATTACGCTATATAAAGCAAATGTAACAGATGAAACAATGATAAATATTATTCCAAGCAAACTAATAGTCATATTAAAAGGATTTAATATACACATCATTCCAATTATGCTTAAAATCATCGAAGCAACAGTATGTTTATATAATTTTTCACCAAGTAAAAAGAAGGCAAATGTAACTACAAACACCGGATTACAACTGAAAAGAATTGCAACTAAAGATGCCTTACAGTATAAAATAGAAAGCTGATAAAAATTCATACTTACTACCACGCAAACAAAACCTGTAATAAGAAAAAATTTAACATCATCCTTACTTAATGAAAGTTTTCTATTTTTCAAGCTTTTAATAGCCAATGGAAGTAGTAGTATAGAACCTATAAAAAATCTCAAGAAATTTATCTGTATAGGATTAAATTCAGTGGAAACCATTTTTAAAACTATTTCCATAGTGCTGAAAAGAAATGCAGATAGAATAATAAACCAATATCCTTTTTTCATTATTAATACCTCTAATATATTGAATTTGATAATACATCTAATATTATAATTAATAAATATTAGAAAAAATCAGTTTTATTAAAATGTGAATAAATTTGAATTACTATATATCATACCACAATATGCTATTTTTTGCTATCATTTAGATTAACTTAGCAGTAAATGATATTACTTTTGCCGCTGGTACTAATAGAACTTGAGCTAAAAGTGTACCTACTATTAATCCTCCAACAATAAAGATTATACATCTATCAAATTGTAATTGAGTACATTCTCCATTTATAACATCATCAGTCAAGATTGATATAAAAGGATCAGTAAATATTACCATAATAATTGTTGCGACACCAGTTATTACAGCTGACAATGTACTACATGTTGTTCTTAATTGCGGATTTAAACATCCAGCATACAAAGATGCTAAAACACCAACAGTTGATATAGCGAATGCTATAGTGTTAAGAACCACTATTCTTTTAGGAATCATTTTTAAATTTCTTAATTGTAACAAATTTTCTTTGTTTGGTTTAGTGACACTCCTTTTAAACTGCTCTATCCCAGATTTTGAAAACCCATGTAATAACACTTTAGATATTGAACGATTAACACTAAATGATTCTACAGCTTTTCCAAAGATTTTTATAAACGTTGGCATCAAAGCTGCACCAATAATTGTTGCCAGTGTTGTCGAACCTAATATCCATCTAAATGTAGTTAATAAAGTTTCAGGATTTCCAATTTTTATAGTATTTTCAATTTTTTTAGCTAATAATGGTGCTTGAATACTATTTGCAGTCCTAGATATTAGTGCAAAAATATTGAAAACTGCAAAAGATACTGCTATTCTTCCTGTCCTTACCCCAACAATTCTTACAGAATAAGCAAGCGTTGAAATTATAGAAATGATAACCGTAAGAATTAAAACAATTATTACCTGTATAGACATTTACTTTCACCCATCTCTCTAATATTCTTTTCTCATTCACTCATTAATACAATATACCTTGAGTATTATACCATGAAAATATTAGTATCTAGAAAAGGTGTGATTATTAAAAATCTAAAAGATTTAAGTGGCAAAAAAATCGCAGTTCCTCAGTTTGGAAACACTCAGGATTTAACTTTTAGAAAAATAATATCTGACAATGGACTTAAAAGATAAAAGAAAAGGTGGGACCGTTGAAATTAGGCAAGCAGTAAATGCAGATATTTTAACCTTACTACATTAGAGAGACATAGATGCTGCATTAGTACTTCAACCTTGGGGATCTAGGCTTATTAAAGAAGCAAAAGCAAATATTATATTAGATTATAAAGATTTCAAGTAATTTTATGATTTAGATTGATTTAGATTATAATATAACATCCTACCACGTAAAAACAGATATATTGAAATATTTCTAATATATCATAAAAAAAATGGATTATAATATATATATTATAATCCACTCTTTTTATTAATATCTAAAGTATATCTACCTTATGAATTTTTCAATTCCTACTGCTACTCCATCATTGCCAACATCACATGTCACTTTTTTAGCATGCATTTTTACTTCATCGCTAGCATTACCCATAGCAATTCCACATCCAACTGCCTCTAACATTTCTACATCATTTTTACCATCACCAAATGCATAACTGTTTTCGATAGATACGTTTAAATAAGTTAGTGCTTTCATTATTCCTGATGCTTTTGTTTCTTTTTTAGAATATATTTCAAATATATTTCCTGATATATTATGATTGCACTCAAATTCTTCATTTTGTAATGATAAACAATAATCTGCCGCTTCTTTATTTGTACATAACATTTCCATTTTATATACATCAATATCATTAATATTATATTCTTCTTTTATATACTTTCTGGAAATACTAAAACTATCATAGTTTAAATATAGCTCCTTGTATTCTTTCTTCATGTATGAATATATATCTCCTTGCAATATGTATTGAACATCATATTTTTCAAAATTACCAACAATTTTATTAATAGTATCCTTATTAATTCGTTGTTTGTAAATCACCTCATCTCCAACTATTACTTGTGCACCATTAGTAAGTACAAATCCATCAAAACCAAACTCAAGTAATTCGTTGTTTAAAAACGCATAAGGTCTACCAGTTGCTATAAAAATATAGTTACCATCATTTTGCAATGCTTTAATACATTTTTTTACTCTTGGAGTAATATGAGTTATATCATTTAAACAACTTATTAATGTTCCATCTATATCAAAAAATATTGCCTTCTTCATAATTTGTCTCCCTTATTTCATATTAATTACATATATTTTATACAATTCATAATAATATATTTGTAATCTCATATCTTATTATATACCAAAAAGTCGAATATTAAATAATAATCTACTTTATAGATAAATTCACCAAAAAAGTAAAAAGCACTAAGTTAAACTTAGTGCTTTTTTATTACCTGGCGACAACCTACTCTTCCACAAGGTTACCCCTGCAGTACCATGGTTGCATTGAAGCTTAACCGACCTGTTCGGTATGGGAACGGGTGTTACCTTCAGGCCATAATCTCCAGATAAGAATATAAATATTTTCTGAAAATCTAGCTTCAAGTAAATTTAACCAAATACAAATTGCTGCTATTTTATTTACAAAAAAGTAAAAAACACTAAGATAAACTTAGTGTTTTTTTATTACCTGGCGACAACCTACTCTTCCACAAGGTTACCCCTGCAGTACCATGGTTGCATTGAAGCTTAACCGACCTGCTCGGTATGGGAACGTGGGTTACCTCAAGGTCATAATCTCCAGATATGAATATAAATGTTTTTTGAAAATCTAACTTCAAGTAAATTTAACCAAATACAAACTACTGCTATTTTATTTACAAAAAAATAAAAAACACTAAGTTAAACTTAGTGTTTTTTTATTACCTGGCGACAACCTACTCTTCCACAAGGTTACCCCTGCAGTACCATCGGCGCATTGAAGCTTAACCTTCGTGTTCGGTATGGGAACGGGTGTTACCTTCAGGCCATAATCACCAGATTGAGAATATAAATATTCTCTG
>NZ_JAHLEC010000061.1 GCF_018861705.1 Clostridium psychrophilum
TTGAAATTTTCATATTAATTTACAATATTTTCAAGAGGCATAGCCTAAAATTTGAAATAGCTTAACTCCTACCGGAGAAAATATAGCTTTTTGTGGCTTAATCATAATATATTTATAAAAATATTATAAAAATTACAAAAAAAATAAATACAAACTTTTTTAGTGCAAAAGCGCAAAAATTGAATAAAAATGAATAATATGGTATAGTCACTTAAAAGAAACTAGAGGAGAGTGTATTTATGGACTTATTATCAATTATTAAAAGTATTAACGATGTCTTGTGGGGGTACATATTAATATTTCTACTATGTGGTACTGGAATTTATTTTACAATAACTCTAAGATTCGTTCAAGTTAGAAAATTTAAACATGCCTTAAAAAAGACTTTTGGAGGGGTTAAATTTGGGCATAAAGCAGGAAAAGATGGAATGTCGTCTTTTCAAGCAATGACAACTTCAATAGCTGCTCAAGTAGGAACAGGAAATTTAGCAGGAGCAGCAACTGCTATAGTATCAGGAGGACCGGGGGCTATATTCTGGATGTGGCTAAGCGCTTTCTTTGGAATGGCAACTATTTTTGCTGAAGCAGTACTAGGTCAAAAATTCAAACAGAAAGTTGACGGTGAGATGACAGGAGGACCTGCTTACTATATTAGTAAAGGTCTTGGAAGTAAAAAACTAGCAGCATTTTTTTCAATAACTATAATAATTGCCTTAGGATTTATAGGTAACATGGTACAATCTAATTCAATAAGCGCAGCAGTAAGTTCAGATACTAATATTCGTATAATCATTGGTGTAATAGTAGCAGCATTAGCTGGTATGATTTTTATTGGAGGAGTAGGCCGTATTGCATCCTTTACTGAAAAGGTAGTTCCATTTATGGCTTTATTTTATATAGTAGGTAGTTTAGCAATTATTATAATGAATTTTTCTAATTTAGGACACGCCTTTGAAATGATATTTGTAGGAGCATTTAATCCTAAAGCTGCTACTGGCGGTTTAATTGGAGTAGGAGTAAAAGAAGCGATGAGATATGGTATTGCAAGAGGGCTATTTTCTAATGAAGCTGGAATGGGATCAACGCCACATGCACACGCACTTGCAAAAGTTAATCATCCAGCAGAACAAGGAATGGTAGCAATGACATGTGTATTTATTGATACATTTGTAATATTAACATTAACTGCACTTGTAATATTAACTACTGGAGTATTAGATGGGAAAACTACAGGCATAGATTTAACTCAAAAAGCTTTTACGAGTGGTATGGGAAGTCTTGGGGGTCCATTTGTAGCTATAGCGTTATTTTTCTTTGCCTTTTCTACAATAGTAGCTTGGTATTTCTTTGGTGAAGCTAATGTTAAATATTTATTTGGTAAAAAAGCATTAACTACATATAGATGTTTAGTTCTAGTCTTTATTGTGCTAGGAGCGGCTCTAAAAGTTGAATTAGTTTGGGAGCTTGCAGATACTTTTAATGGATTAATGGTTATACCAAATTTAATTGCGTTATTGGGACTTGGAGCTTTAGTTAAAAAGAGTTTAAAAAATTATGAAGATGATTTTGAAAAGAAAAACTAAATTACATAATATATTTTTAGAATAAATGGGAGATAGTATACTGGGTGCTATCCCCCATTTTGTATTAGTATTGTAAAAATGTGGAATACTATTAATATTCAAAAAACATAATTTCTACTTGAGTTTAATTTAATATTTTAATTATATTATAAAAAATTTAAAACATTTTTATTCTGAAATACACTTTTATAATTGGGCAATATATATTATAATCTTATTATAACGAATTATAAAAGAAAATTAATGATTAATATTCGTATAAAATTTAGCTTTTGGAGGTATGAGTCATGGAAAATAAGATATATAGGTTATATGTGGAGAAAAAAACGAACTATGATATTGAAGGTGAAAAATTACTAAAAGACATAAAAACAAATTTGGGTATAATGAGTTTGGATGAACTTAGGTTAGTTAGTAGATATGATATTATGGGGATTTCTAAACAACAATACCTTATGTCGAGGAATACAATATTTTCAGAACCAACAGTAGATAAAGTTTATGATGAAGAATTAGATATTAAAAGCAATGAGAATGTATTTGGTATTGAATTTTTGCCAGGGCAATATGATCAGAGAGCAGATTCAGCTTCTCAATGTATACAAATCTTAACTCAAAAGGATAAACATATAGTTAAAACTGCAAGACTTATTATATTAAAAGGAAATATTACTAAAAGTGAATTAGAAAAAATCAAGGGATATTGTATTAATACAGTAGATTCTAGAGAGGCAGATTTAAGAAAACAGAAGGATTTAAAACAAAATTTCAATGAACCAAAGCAAGTAAAAATAATAGAATTTTTCACTCAAATGAATGATGTTGAGCTCGAAGAATTTCTAAATAGCAATGGACTTGCTATGAGTTTTGAGGATTTAAAATATTGCTCAGAATATTTTAGAGAAACTGAAAAAAGAAATCCAACTATAACAGAGATAAAAGTAATAGATACATATTGGTCAGATCATTGCAGACATACAACTTTTAATACTGTAATTGAAGATGTACACATAGAAGAAGGAAAATATTCCAAACCAATTAAAATGGCTTATAAAGAATACTTAGATACTAGAGATTTTGTTTATGGTGAAACAAGTCGAGATGTTACATTAATGGATATGGCTATTATTGGACTTAAAGATTTAAGGAAAAAAGGAAAATTAAAGGATCTTGATGTTTCCGAGGAAATTAATGCTTGTAGTATAGTTATTCAAGCAAACATTGATGGTAATAAGGAAAAATGGCTAGTAATGTTTAAAAATGAAACTCATAACCATCCAACTGAAATAGAACCATTTGGTGGAGCGGCTACTTGTCTTGGAGGATCAATAAGGGATCCATTATCAGGAAGAAGTTATGTATATCAGGCAATGCGTGTTACAGGATCGGGTGATCCAAGACAAAAAATTTCAGATACTATGCCAGGCAAACTTCCACAGAGAAAAATTACGCTTGAAGCTGCTCATGGTTTTAGTTCTTATGGAAATCAGATAGGACTTGCTACAGGTCTTGTTTCTGAAGTGTATGATGAAGGATTTGTTGCTAAAAGAATGGAAGTTGGTGCAGTTATTGGAGCAGCCCCTTACAATAATGTAATAAGAGAGAAACCAATAGCATCAGACGTCGTTATACTCCTTGGAGGTAAAACAGGTCGTGATGGATGCGGCGGAGCTACTGGGTCATCTAAAACACATAGTGAAAGCTCAATTCTAACTTCAGGGGCAGAAATCCAAAAGGGAAATGCACCAACGGAAAGAAAAATACAAAGACTATTTAGAAATCCAAAAGTTACAACACTTATAAAAAGATGCAATGATTTTGGCGCAGGTGGTGTGTCAGTAGCTATTGGCGAACTTTCAGATGCATTAATAATAAATTTAGATAAAGTAACAAAAAAATATGAAGGTCTTGATGGTACAGAGCTATCTATATCAGAATCCCAAGAACGTATGGCTGTTGTTGTTAGAAAAGAAGACGCTAGTTTATTTATAAAGCTTTCTGAGAAAGAGAATTTAGAGGCTGTAGAAGTAGCAAAAATAACTGATGACAATAGACTTAAAATGGTATGGAAGGGAAAAACTATTGTTAACGTAAGCAGAAGTTTTTTAGATACAAATGGAGTTAAGCAACATACTGACGTAAAAGTTTGTGCACCTAAAGAGGAGGACTATTATTTCTCAAAAGATATAAAGGAAAACTTAAGCAAGAACAAATCAATAAAAATTTTATGGAATGAAATATTATCTGACCTTAATGTTTGTAGCAAGAGAGGTTTATCTGAAAGATTTGATAGTACTATTGGTGCAGGATCAGTCCTAATGCCATATGGTGGGAAATATCAAAAGACACCAATTCAGTCTATGATTGCAAAGCTACCTGTACTTCGCGGAGATACGGATACTGGTACAATAATGTCATATGGATATAATCCTAAACTATCTAGTTGGAGTCCATTCCATGGGGCTGCTTATGCAGTAATTGATTCTGTAACAAAGGCAGTATCTAGTGGAGCTAATTATGAAAGTATTAAACTAACATTCCAAGAATATTTTGAAAAATTGGCGAAACAACCAAGCAAGTGGGGTAAACCATTTTCATCACTTTTAGGAGCTCTTCATGTTCAAAAACAATTTAGTATTGCAGCTATTGGTGGAAAAGATAGTATGTCAGGAACATTTAATGAAATGAATGTACCACCAACACTAGTATCATTTGCAGTGGATGTTATAAATACAGATAAGGTTATATCACCTGAATTTAAAAAAGAAGATAGTCAGGTTGTTTTAATTCATTCAAGTTTATGCGAAAATGGATTGCCAGATTTTGAAAAACTTCGTGAAAATTTCAAATTAGTAAGGGAGTTAATACAAAGTGGCAAAGCATTATCAACCTATGCAGTAGGTATGGGTGGTCTTGTAGAAGCTATATCGAAGATGTGTTTTGGTAATAACATAGGATTTACATTTGATAAGGCCATTAATGACTTCGATATATTAAAAGAGGATTATGGCAGTATAGTAATGGAAGTAAACAAGGACTCAATTAATTATTTAATCAAAGATAATTCTAATATTAAGGTGTTAGGTAATACTACAGCTGAACCATATATAAAAGTATTAGGAGAAACTATAGCTTTAAAAGATGCTCTAAATAACTGGGAGACGCCTTTAGAGAGTGTATTTAGTACTAAGCAAGATAGTTCTAAAGTAGATAGTAAAGATGAGAAAACCTATGAAAGCGTTCAAAGTTCAAAGATTAAATCTTCACCTACAATTAAAATAGCAAAACCTAGGGTTATAATTCCAGTATTCCCAGGAACTAATTGTGAATATGATTCTATGAGGGCTTTTGAAAAAGCTGGCGCTGAAGTGGAAGTCATGGTATTAAACAATTTATCATCAAAGCATATTGAGGAATCTATAAAAGCTATAGCAGATAGAATAAAAAATTCTCAAATTGTTATGATCCCAGGTGGATTTAGTGCTGGTGATGAACCAGATGGTTCTGGTAAATTTATTGCAACATTTTTTAGGAATCCTATAATACGTGAAAGTATAAATCAATTATTAGAAAATAGAGATGGTTTAATGCTCGGAATATGCAATGGCTTTCAAGCATTGATAAAACTAGGATTACTTCCATACGGGAAAATAACTGATATAACTGAGGATAGTCCAACATTAACATATAATGAAATTGGAAGACATGTATCTCGTATGGTTCAAACAAAGGTAGTTTCAACTGTATCCCCTTGGTTTAATAATTTAAAAGTGGGAGATGTGCATTCTATTCCAGTATCGCATGGAGAAGGCAGATTTGTAGCGAATGATGATGTAATTAAAAAGTTATTTGCAAATGGACAAGTGGCTACCCAATATGTAGATTTTAATGGAACTCCTAGTTACGATATAAACTTTAATCCCAACGGTTCAATGCATGCTATTGAAGGAATTACTAGTTTGGATGGAAGAATTCTTGGGAAAATGGGTCATTCTGAAAGAGTTGGATCAGATATTGGAGTAAATATTCATGGTAATAAGGACCAAAAATTATTTGAATCTGGAGTAAATTATTTTAAATAAGAGATTAAATCTACTTATTAAAAATGAAATATTGTTTTAAGGTCTAAAATAACATATATCATATGGTCACATTATATAAACACGAACGATATATTATATTTGATTGTTAATTATAGAAAAAAAGCGATAAACACGAACATTAGTGTAAAAATGATTAATAATGTATTGACTTAATAAAAAATAGATGTTACCATTAAAATATAATTTAACATATAAATGAATAATTAGTTCATCAATATATTTCTAAGAATATGGCTTAGAAGTTTCTACGAGAGGCCTTAACCTCTCACTATTGGTGGATCTTGAATAGACCTTATATAGGTATAGTGAATATACCTTTAGTTCAAGATTACACCATTAGATTAAAAGTTTATGGTGTAATCTTTTTTTTATTAGCAATTATAAAAGTTGAATGTTTTATTTAAATAGGGAGGACAAAAATGAAAGTAGGAATTATTTTTGGAAGTAAATCGGATATAGACATAATGAAAAATGCGGCAGTTGTACTTAAGGAATTCGGAGTTGATTATGAAGTACACATTCTATCAGCACACAGAGTTCCAGAAAGATTAACGCAGGTTATAAAAGAAATGGAAAATAACGGTGTTGGATGTATTATATCAGGAGCAGGCCTTGCAGCGCATCTTCCAGGTGTAATAGCATCTCAAACCATATTACCAGTAATTGGAGTTCCTATTAAGGCTGCGCTTGGAGGCATTGACGCACTATTTTCAATTGTTCAAATGCCAAAAGCTATTCCGGTAGCTACAGTGGGAATCAATAACAGTTATAATGCAGGAATGCTAGCGGTACAGATTTTATCACTTAAATATTTGGGCCTTAAAGATAAGTTAATTATATATAGAAAAGAAATGAAAGAAAAGTTTTTAGCTGATAATGAAGTTAAATTTGAATTTTAAACAATAAATATTATTGCTAAATAAAATATTAAGGAGTGGATATAAATGGGAGAATCAGTGTTATTATATGAGGGTAAAGCTAAAAAAATGTTTAGTACAGACAATAAAGAAGAGGTAAGAGTATATTTTAAGGATGATGCAACAGCTGGTAACGGTGCTAAAAAAGGCAAAATCAATAAAAAAGGAATTTTAAATAATAGTATAACTACTATGTTATATGAATTATTAGAGAAAAAGGGTATAAAGACTCATTTTATTAAGAAAATAAATGATAGAGAACAATTATGCAAAAAAGTTGAAATAGTACCTCTTGAAGTAATTATAAGAAATGTTGCAGCTGGTAGCATGGCTAAGCGTTATGGTATAGAAGAAGGAACAAAACTTAAAATAACAGTTATTGAATTAAGCTATAAAAATGATGATTTAGGTGATCCTCTTATAAATGATTATCATGCAGTAGCTATGGGCCTTACTACATTTGAAGAGTTGGGTGAAATATATAGAATGGCTTTTGCAATAAATGATATTTTAAAGGAATTATTCTTAAAACAAGATATTAATTTAATAGATTTTAAATTAGAATTTGGAAGACTTAACGGAAAAATAATTTTGGCAGATGAGATATCACCAGATACTTGTAGATTTTGGGATGTTAAAACTAGGGAAAAATTGGATAAAGATAGATTTAGAAGAGATCTAGGAAATGTTACAGAAGCATATGAGGAAATTTTAAAAAGAATTATTGAGTAATAAGAGATAATTAATAAACAAAAAATACAAAAATACAAAAATACAAATTGGAGGAATAACTTTGAATAAAGCTAGCGAATTGGATGAAGTACTTATGGATGATCAAGATAAGTTTAAAGATGAATGCGGTGTTTTTGGTATTTTTGCGCAAGATAAAGACTTAGATGTTGCTGCATTAACTTATTATGGACTTTATGCTTTGCAGCACAGGGGAGAAGAAAGTGCTGGAATAGTTTATTCTGATGGAGTGAAACTTACTTGTGAAAAGGCTATGGGACTTGTTTGTGATGTTTTCAATAAGGAAATGATTAAAAAAATGAAGGGTCATGCTGCTATTGGACATGTTAGATATTCAACTTCAGGATCTAGTGAAGTTAAGAATGCACAGCCGCTCTTAAGTAAATCCAAATTAGGTGATATAGCTATAGCACATAATGGTAACTTAGTAAATGCAGAGGTCGTTCGTGAGTTACTTGAGGATTGTGGCTACATGTTTCAAACATCAATCGATTCAGAAGTAATACTTAATCTAATTGCTAGGGGTGCAAAAAAAGGTATTGAAAAGGCTGTAGTTGATGCAATACAAGCGGTTAAAGGTTCTTATGGAATAGTTATGCTTACAAAGGATAAACTAATAGGGGTTAGAGATCAAAATGGTATTAGACCACTTTGTATAGGAAAAATAGAGAATAGTTATGTTATCGCATCAGAAAGTTGCGCGCTTGATGCAGTAGGTGCAGAATTTTTAAGAGATGTGAAACCAGGTGAGATAGTAATAATAGATGAAAAAGGACTTACATCTATTAATTTTGCTGAAAAAACTAAAAATGCAACCTGCTCTTTTGAGTATATATATTTTGCAAGACCAGACAGTACAATCGATGGTATTAATGTGTACGCTTCAAGAGTTGCAGCTGGGGAACAGCTATTTAAAGAATCTCCAGTAGATGCAGATATGGTTATAGGAGTTCCAGATTCAGGGCTTGCTTCAGCAATAGGATATTCTAAAAGTTCTGGAATACCTTTTGGAATAGGTCTTGTTAAAAATAGATATGTGGGTAGAACATTTATAAGCCCGACTCAGGAAATAAGAGAGAAGTCAGTTTCTGTAAAATTAAATGCATTGAAAATAAATGTAGAAGGCAAAAGAGTTATATTAATAGATGATTCAATAGTCCGTGGAACAACAAGCAAGAGATTAGTTGAAATTCTACGAAAAGCTGGAGCAACAGAAGTGCATTTTAGAGTTTGTTCACCAGTAGTAAAATATCCTTGCTATTTTGGGATAGATACACCATATAGAAAAGACCTAATTGGCTCTAATATTTCTGTTGAGGAAATTAGAGAAGAGATAGGTGCTGATAGCCTTGGATATTTAAGTATAGATGGACTTCTAAAAACACTGGGTCATAAAGAATTTTGCCTAGGTTGTTTTAATGGTACTTACCCAGTATCAGCTCCATACGAAACTGAAAAAGAAAAATTAGGAAGGTAGGGGACACTAATGATAACTTATAAAGACGCAGGTGTTAATATTGAAGAAGGATACAAATCAGTAAAACGTATAAAAGAATATGCAGCAGCCACATTTACAAAAGGTGTTTTAAATCATCTAGGAAGTTTTGCCGGAATGTTTGAGATAGGTGAAGGATATAAAAATCCTATTTTAGTTTCTGGTACTGACGGAGTAGGCACAAAACTTGATATAGCCTTTAGAATGAAAAAATATGATACTGTAGGAATTGATTGTGTTGCAATGTGCGTTAATGATGTCCTTTGTCATGGTGCTAAACCACTTTTCTTTTTAGATTATATAGCTTGTGGAAAATTAGATTCTAATGTATCTGCGGAGCTTGTAAAAGGAGTATCTGATGGGTGTATTCAATCTAATTGTGCACTTATAGGTGGAGAAACTGCAGAGATGCCTGGTTTCTACAGAGATGGAGAATATGATATGGCAGGTTTTACAGTTGGAATAGTTGATAAGCACAAAATTATTGATGGATCTGCTATTCGCGATGGATATTCACTTATAGGAATTGAGTCATCAGGCCTTCACAGTAATGGATATTCTTTAGTTAGAAAATTGATACCTAATTTGGATGAGGATTTTAATGGAGATAAGATCGGAAAAACTCTACTTACCCCAACTAAAATTTACGTAAAAACTATATTAAGCCTTTTGGATAAATTTGATATAAAGGGTATGGCACATATTACAGGTGGTGGTTTTTATGAAAACATACCAAGAATGTTTAATGGAGATTTTACAGCAGTAGTTGATAAAAACAGTTTTAATGTACCAGACATTTGTAAACATCTAATGTCTCTTGGAGTAACAGAGGAGCATATGTTTAACACATATAATATGGGAATAGGATATGTATTATGTGTTGAGGATAAGGACTGTCTAAAAATAATAAAGACTATTAATGATTTAGGAAGTAAAGCATATAAAATCGGTCATGTTGAAGCTGGAGGTGCAGGTGTTTGCTTAAAATAGCTGTATTAGTTTCAGGAAGCGGAAGCAACCTTCAAGCTATAATAGATAATATAGAAAGTGGATACTTAAATTGTTCTATAGAAGCTGTAATTAGTGATAAAAAAGATGCATATGGCATAGATAGAGCAAAATCCAAAAATATAAAGACATACATATTAGATAGAAAACAGTATGGGAAAAACATTTCAGGTGAAATATTAAAAATTCTAGATGGAAAAGTAGATTTAGTAGTGCTTGCTGGATTTTTATCAATACTTCAAGGCGAACTTCTTCATGTATTCAAAAACAAAATTATAAATATACATCCATCGCTTATCCCATCTTTTTGTGGTGGAGGTATGTATGGAATAAAAGTCCATGAAAAAGCGATAGAATATGGTGTTAAGGTTTCAGGATGCACAGTTCATTTTGTAGATGAAGGTACAGATTCAGGACCTATAATAATTCAGAAGGTTGTAAGTGTTTATTGTACGGATACAGCAAGTGATTTACAATTAAGAATACTTGATCAAGAACATATCGCTTTGTCAGAAGCTATAAAATATATAAGCGAAGGAATAATAAGAATCAAAGGAAGAAAAGTATTAGGTGTATAGAAACAAATAACAAGTAAAAGAATCGACGAATATTGGCTTGTTGTTTATTTGAATGCGATTTATATATGAAAGGTGGCAAATTAATGATTAAAACAGCACTTATAAGTGTATTTGATAAAGAAAACATTTTAGGACTTGCAACATCCCTTAGTAATAATGGTGTAGAAATTATGTCTACAGGTGGAACTTTTAAGTATTTAAAAGAAAATGGAATTAAAGTCTCAGAAATTTCAGATGTTACCGGTTTTGAAGAAATATTAGATGGAAGAGTAAAAACATTGCATCCAGTTATACATAGTGGAATACTTGCCAAAAGAGATAATAAAGAGCATATGGCAACTATCAAAGCTAAAGGAATAAAGCCTATTGATATGGTAGTAGTTAATCTTTATCCATTCTTTAATAAAGTTTGTGAAGATATAAGTTTTGAGGAAAAAATTGAATTCATCGATATTGGTGGACCAACAATGCTCAGAGCAGCAGCTAAAAATTTTAAAGATGTTATTGTACTCAGTGATACAAAAGATTATGAAAACATCATAAAAAAATTGGATGCTAAAGAAGAAGTAGATTTTAATACAAGAAAACACTTAGCAGGTAAAGTATTTAATTTGATATCAGCATATGATGCCGCAATAAGTAACTTCCTACTGGGCGATGAGAAAACATATCCAGACTATCTTTCACTTTCATATAAAAAACAAATGGATCTAAGATATGGTGAAAATCCTCATCAAAGCGCAGCTTATTATGTATCTGCTGCGAGTAATGGAGCAATGAAGAATTTTAAGCAATTAAATGGTAAAGAATTATCTTATAATAATATAAAAGACATGGATATTGCATGGAAGGTAGTGTGTGATTTCGAAGAAATAGCTTGTTGCGCATTAAAACATAATACACCATGTGGAGTAGCTGTAGGTACTAGCGTATTTAATGCATATAAAGACGCGCATGATTGTGATCCAATGTCTATTTTTGGAGGAATTGTTGCTTTTAACAGAAAGGTTGATAAAGAAACTGCTTTGGAGCTTAAAAAGATATTCTTAGAGGTCATTATTGCACCAGAGTTTGATGATGATGCTTTAGAAGTTTTAAAGGGTAAAAAGAATTTAAGAGTTATAAAGTGTTCAAGTAAATCAGAGGGTAAAATTAACATTGTTAATGTTGATGGCGGAATGCTTGTGCAAAGTTCAGATGATAAACTAATTGGTGAACTAAAAGTAGTTACTAAGAAGAGCCCAACTGAGGCAGAGATTAAAGATTTAATATTTGCAATGAAAGTGGTGAAGTATGTTAAATCAAATGCCATTGTAGTAGTTAAAGATGGTAAAACCTTGGGTATTGGAGTTGGACAAGTAAATAGAATATGGTCAGCGGAGCATGCCTTAGAAAGAGGATCAGATGCTACAGTATTATCATCAGATGCATTCTTCCCATTCGGAGACGTAGTAGAACTTGCTGCAAAATATAATATAAAAGCAATAATTCAACCAGGTGGTTCTATTAAGGATGCACAATCAATAGAGATGTGCGATAAAAACGGAATTTCTATGGTATTTACGGGAATTAGACATTTTAAACACTAATAATCTACATAGTAGATGCATCCACTTACGTGGCTTTTATCAGCTACTTTGTACCTGAATGAAGTTATTTAAGTGACTTAATTTAACAGATGACTTAATTTCATGATGGGATAACCTAGTTATTCCATCAATTTTAGTTTATAAAGATAAAAGGAGATGGATATATGAAGGTATTAATTATTGGTTCTGGGGGACGGGAACATGCTTTAGTGTCAAAGGTTGCAGAAAATTCTAACGTCGATGTGGTGTATTGTGCTCCAGGTAATGGTGGTACTTCTAGAGAAAATAAATGTACAAATATTAATATTACAAAAATGGACGAGCTTTTGAAATTTGCGATTACAAATAAGATAGATATAACGATAGTTGGGTCAGAAGAATGGCTTGTACAAGGAATAGTAGATAAGTTTAATGAGAAGGGGCTTAAAATATTAGGACCCTCTGAAAAAGCTGCAAGACTTGAGGGAAGTAAATCTTATTCTAAAGAATTTATGAAAAAATACGATATAAAAACAGCGGCATATGAAGTATTCGAAGATGAAAATAAAGCTGTAGAGTATCTTAAAAATTGTGAATATCCAATAGTAATTAAAGCTGATGGATTAGCAGCAGGAAAAGGCGTAATTATTTGTAATGATTTTACTGAGGCTAGTAAAAGCATAAATGATTTTATGATACTCGATATATTTAAAGGCAGTGGAAAGAAAATTGTAATTGAAGAGTTTTTAGAAGGAGTAGAAGCGTCTATACTTTCCATAACAGATGGAAAAGTTATAATCCCTTTTGTATCTTCAAAAGATCATAAACAAATATTTGATGGAGGCATTGGACCAAATACAGGAGGAATGGGAGCTATAGCACCAAATCCATATTGTACTAAGCAAGTGTTAGATGAATTTTACAATAATATATTGACACCTACCCTTAAAGGGATTCAAGAGGAAAAAATGGATTATAGGGGCATAATATTTTTTGGAATAATGATAACCAAAAAGGGTGTATATTTGCTTGAATATAATGTTAGATTTGGAGATCCTGAGACTCAAGCCGTTTTACCTCTTATGAAAAGTGATTTTATAGAGCTTGTAGAATCTGCTATAGATGGAAAACTTGGAAACTTTAATGTAGAATGGAAACAAGGATATTCATGTTGTTTAATTGCTTCATCAAAAGGGTATCCAGGAAGTTACTCTACAGGATTTGAAATAAGCGAGTCTGGTAAGCTAGAGGGCAAATTGTTTCTAGCAGGTGCTACTGGTGATAATGGTATTATGAGGACAAATGGTGGAAGAGTTTTGGGCGTGACAGGTTTTGGTGGAACACTAGACAAAGCAAGAGAAATAGCCTATGCAGACATGAAAAAAATTAATTTCAGTGGAATGTATTATAGAACAGATATTGGGAAATAGAATAATAAAGTAAGCAGATGAAGAAAATCATCTGCTTTATTTTGTATGAATATTTAAAAAATCACTATAAGCATTTTTAATGCAACAGCTAAAGACATTGTTACGAAAATAGGCTTTATAAGCCTAGAACCATTATTTAAGGCAACAGTTGTGCCTAATTTAGCTCCTATAATCATAGATACTGCTACCGGCAATCCTATCATATAATTTATTTTACCACTTATTGCAAACAAGATAAGAGCTGTAATGTTGCTTATGAAGTTTAGTATCTTGGAATTAGCAGAAGAAGTTACAAAGTTGAAACCAAAAACATTTATAAATCCAAAAACTAAAAAGGAACCTGTTCCAGGGCCGAAAAATCCATCATAAAAACCTAAAGAAAATGCTAGAATAATTCCACAAAGTACATTTATTTTTGTAAGTCCTTTAAATTTATCCTCTAAACCCAGAGATTTAGAAAAAAGAGTATAAATACCAATAAACATGATAAGAATTAATACTAAAGTGTTAAGATATTTTTGATCTATGTTTAGTACTGCTTTAACACCTAGCATTGATCCCAGGAGTGTAAAGGGAATTAGGTATTTTAAAAGTTTAAAATTAGACTTACCTGATTTTATAAATTGGAGAGAACTAGTAAAAGAACCAGCGGTCGCACTAAATTTGTTAGTTCCAAGTACCATGTGAGGGGGTAGTCCTGCTAGCATAAAAGCCGGAACGCTTATAAGCCCACCACCGCCAGCAATAGAATCCACAAAGGATGCTATAAAGCCAGCTATACATAAAAGAGCAATTGTTGTTAACATATGACACCTGCCTAATTTCATAAAATTTAAAACGAATATATTGTTTCTTTATTATTATAATTGATTACAACTATAAATTAAAGAATTATACTGATATTGCTTAAGATAAGTCGTAATTTAAAATAGATAATGCAAATAATAACATTTTTTTGTGTGATAATCGATAACCTATTGATTTATATGTCATATATACGTATTATGTATAGGTGGGAGAAAAAAATACAAACGCTTCTCCATTTGTGGAGGTTACAAAAAGTTAGATATTAAAATTATAATATAACACTAGGGGGAGATAAGATGTTAGAACAAAATAAAGAAATTAAAAATGAAAATATTATTAATGATTTAAACAATAAAAACAAAACAATAGATGGAGCATCTGGCACTAAAAGGGAAAATCCAAAAGAAAATAAAGTTATAAGACCTTCGTTTGTAGATACTTTTAAAGCTAATATTATAGATTTAATAGTTATAGGCGCAGTATCAACAATTGTAGTATTTGTTGCAGATGCTATACTTAAATTAACAGGATATGCTATAACTCAAAAGTTCCAAATGATATTTATAATTTTCATGATTATTATGGTATTATACATGAGTATTATGGAAAGCGGAAAATCATCTGCTACAATCGGTAAAAAAGCATCTGGACTATTAATTATTAGAAGATAGGAGTTTGAAAAAATTATGCAGAGAAGAAAAGAGTATGAATTTAATATAGAAAAGTTAGAATTCCCAGCGCAAGGTATTGCATTTTACGAAGGCGAAAAGGTTTTAATTAAAAACACATTGCCAGGTCAAAAAGTAATTGCTAAAGTATCAAAAAAGAAAAAGTTGGGTGTAGAAGCGAAACTTGTAAAAATACTTGAAGATGTAGATTATAAAATCAAGCCAAAGTGTAGCATCACGGATTTATGTGGAGGATGTAGTCATCAATTTTTACCTTATGAAAAACAATTAGAATTTAAAAAACTTCAGGTATTAAAATTATTTGAAGAAGCAGAAATAAAAGATTTTGAATTCCTAGGTATAGAAAAAAGCCCTGAGGTATTTGAATATAGGAATAAGATGGAATTTACATTTGGAGATTTCCGCAAAGATGGTGAATTGACTCTTGGTATGCATACTAAAGGAAGAAGTTTTAGTATCGTAACTGTTGATGATTGTAGAATAGTGGATGTAGATTTTAGAGAAATTCTAAAATTAGTATTAAACTATTTTATAGAGCAAAAATTGCCACATTATAAAGTAATGGAACGCACGGGATATTTAAGAAATTTAGTTATTCGCAAGGCTAAAAACACTGGTGAAATATTAGTGAATATTGTAACTACAACTAAAATAGATTTCGATTTAAGTGAAATAACTAATAAGCTTAAAGAATTAAAATGTGATGGAATCATTACTGGAATAATACATACAATTAATGACTCATTATCTGATACAGTTCAAGCAGATAAAATTGAAACATTATACGGAAGAAACTATATCATGGAAACACTATTGGGTCTTAAGTTTAAAATCAATCCATTTGCTTTTTTTCAAACGAATTCAAAAGGAGCAGAAAAACTTTATAGTATAGTTAGGGACTTTTTAGGAGATTCAGAGTCAAAGGTAGTTTTTGACTTGTATTGTGGAACGGGAACTATAGGACAAATCGTTGCATCTAAAGCAAAAAAAGTTCTTGGAATTGAACTAGTAGAAGAAGCAGTTACAGCGGCTAATGAAAATGCAAAAATTAACGGATTAGATAACTGTGAGTTTATAGCAGGGGATATAGCTAAAGTTATAAAAGAAGTAAAAGACAAACCGGATAGCATTATTCTAGATCCTCCAAGAGCAGGAGTTCATCCTACAGCATTAGATTATGTACTAAAGTTTGATGCTAGGCACATAATTTATGTCTCTTGCAACCCTAAAAGTTTAGTGGTTGACTTAAAGGAGATAACCAGCAGAGGATATAAAATTAACAAGGTAGTATTAATGGATATGTTTCCACATACACCTCATGTTGAGACTATTGTAGACATAGTTAAGGAATAATTGATTTTATTAATTAAATAATCACTAAGATATACATAATTGCCATCCTTAATTATTTTTGGGTGGCAATTATACTATGTGCTAGGCATTTTATACAAATCTATTTATTATGAAAGTGGGAGAAGAGTATGGATTGGATTGAGTCAATAAGAAGTTATGATGCTTATAATGAACAAGAAGAAAAAGATAAAGAACTAATTTTGCATTGCATAGAGATATTCGATGATATTTTAACACGAGATAATAAGATTGCACATATAACAAGTTCAGCATTTATAATAAACAAAGCAAAAGATAAAGTGCTAATGGTGCATCATAATATATATAATTCTTGGTCATGGGTAGGTGGCCATGCAGATGGAGATAAAGATTTATTAGCTGTTGCAATTAAAGAAGCAAAGGAAGAGACTGGGGTGAAAAATATTTATCCTGTTAGTTCAAAAATCTTTTCAATAGATGTGTTAACTGTACTTGGACATATAAAAAGAGGAGAATATGTATCTCCACATTTGCATTTATCGGTAGCATATTTAGTTGAGGTAGATGAAAATGAACCACTTATTATTAAAGCTGATGAAAATAGTGGCGTCAAATGGGTTCCAATAGATGAAGTTAATGTATATTCAAGCGAACCTCATATGCAAAAGGTTTATAATAAATTAATATTAAAAACAAGGTCTATAACGATTTAATTTCATATGATATATTAATAATGAAACGCCACAAACATCAAAAATTTGTGACGTTTTTGTTGGTCACAGAATAAATGAATTAGAAAATAAAGATTAGAGTATTCTCATCTTTATTTCAATGCCATGTTATGGTAATATAAAGTTGAATTATTATAATATTCTTATTAGTCAAAAAACACATATTCAGGGTTTTATGAAAAAATTATTTTAGAAATAAGAAATCATTGTTCGTTATTATTAGTATGCAGAAAGGATTAATAAATAGGTGTATAAATAATGTGAAAAGGAGTATTTGAATGAAAAATAGAAATGAATTATTTAAAACTTATATTCCAATTGCAATTTTTGGATTTCTATACTTAACAAGTGTAGGTTCGACTAATGTTGCTGGCTTAAGCTTAACTATTTTTTTTCAATATTGTTATTATTTATTGAAAACAAAAGGAACAAAGGGGAAATGGAAGACATTGGTTTTATTCCGAAAAATGTTTTATCTGATATAAAAAAATATTGGTGGTTAATTTTGATTCCTGTTGTTTCGTGTATTGTATCAATTAGTTTGTCTAAATTTATACTGCCAGAATTTTACTTGTATATTTTAGACAAAAAACGATGTTATCAGTTGATAAATCGTTCTTACAGATACCTAAATTATTGATTTTAGCATTTGCTGAGGAAGTAGCATTTAGAGGGTTTTTCCAGACTAAGCTTTGCAATATTACAAAACCGATTTGGGCTATCATTATTACTTCATTATTCTTTGCCATAGGAAATTTTTCGGCTGGCTCCATTGCAGTTCTTTTTTATATCTTGTTTTTTATCTTTATAGATAATATTATTTACGGTGTGATTTATCAAAAAACAAAGAATATTTACTCGTGTACTATTTCACATTTTTTAGCAAATGTCATTGGGACATTTATTATTTTACTTATTTGATTAAACATAAGGAGTATGAGAAACTCTGTAGTAAGATGAAATATCATGTTCCTTTTATAAAAAAAAGAAAACATTGTTAAAGTTTATGGTGATAAGGATAAGCTCAACAGTGACCGTAAAGTTTTCCATATCTTTTAATGTTAAAAATATAGCGTTCTATAACATATGTATTGTATAATATTATAAATTACAATATACTAAAATCAATTATAATAAATTTAATCTATAAAATAAAGAGGAGATGTTTTAAGTGAAAAAAATGAAATTTATAGACATATTTTTTCTTGTTTTAGGGGTAATAGGCTTACTATTTGGAGGTACATTTGGAACTAAGGCATATACGGTTTCAGCTATATGTATCATTTTATCTGCAATAATTTTTGTTGTTAATAGAAAGAAAAAGGAAAGTTTATAAACAACAAGGGTTAGGCTAATACATAAAATAGTATTAGCAGCGGTAATAGATGTTTCCACAAACGGCCGTTTATGGTACTTTGAAATTTTTTAATTTTTGTAGTTAAAAAACAGTAGATTTTTAGACCAGCTAGTTAAAGTCAAGTGTAAATTTGCAAAAGTAGTTGTTAATTTCATTGCATAACAAAAAGACCATTGCATAACACGAACAATGGTAAATTTAGTAATTATTTAGGACTAACTTAAGCTACTTCTCTAGAATGGTTTT
>NZ_JAHLEC010000062.1 GCF_018861705.1 Clostridium psychrophilum
ACGTTATTTTTGCAAAACATAGTAATCCTCCTCTACGTACTGATTTTGATATTATTATATCATAATTACTACGTTTGGAAGTAATTACAAGCTTTTTGTGGGATAATCATGATATATTTTGTTTTTAATTTGTTGTTAATTTCAATACCAAATTATAACATTGATAAGATAACATTTTTATTTCTAGATGGATTAAATAACGTTTATTTTAAGAAATGGTTATTTATAATTTAATAAAAAAATAAAGGACTTTATAGTTATATTATTATTAAATATTTTCTAGTATATTGCATTAAATTCCACTTATTATATCGCTTGTTTTAGATAATAATAAATAGTAAGTTTAAGTTTATATATCTTTAAGCTTAACAATATTTAAAAGGGGAAAATATGAGAAAAAAAAGTTTAATTATATTTACAGCTATATTATTTATCTCCTATTTGATTAGTAGTCAAATAGCCTTAGGTTATTCTACCCTAACCAAAAACAATGACGATGAAAAAGTAATATACTTAACATTTGATGACGGACCTAGTATTATGACAGATAAAGTTTTAGATGTACTAAAAAAGAATAATGTAAAAGCCACTTTTTTTATTATTGGGAACCAAATTAAAGGTCAAGAAGCTGTGGTAAAAAGAATATATACCGAGGGACATAGTATAGGCCTTCATACTTATACACACACATATAAAAAAATATACTCCACTAGAAACGGATTTGTAGCTGAAATGTTAAAATCTCAGGATGAAATTAATTCTCTTATAGGAATTAAACCAACAATAATAAGATTTCCATCTGGCAGCAGCAAACATTTAACCAATGCTTTTTTAAAACAACTTCATAATTATAATTTAAAAGTATATGATTGGAATATGGTCATGTCTGATGGAATCAATTGCAAAACTTCTCCTGATAAATTATATAGAGAAGCAACAAAAAATACAGCTACACAACATCCTATAATCTTGCTTATGCATTGTGATTATATGCATAAAAATACCTGTAAAGCATTGCCTAGAGTGTTAAAATTTTATAAAGATAATGGATATAAATTTAAAATTATTGACAATAAAACCCCTGAAAATTACTTTCCCATTAAAAAAAATAAATAATCTATTTTAAAACATAAAAGTTCATTACAAATCATTATATTTTATCTTTTGTTACACAATATCAACCTTGTTCATTCTTCTTACCGTTAATAAAACCAAAATTACGGATAAGACAATCACACTAATAATGGTTGTTGTAAGATTTATATATTTAAACTGATTTGCTCCCTCAACTAGCTTATAGGGAATAAATTTTGATATGCTTTTTATACCTACGATTGCTACAGAAAAATAGTTTATAACTAAAACTATAATTCCGGTAATTACCCCTTTTTTGATTATGCTACTGCAAAATAATATTAAAGTTATTATAAAGAAGTAATATATTGATAATAAGGTTGCCGATATTAAAACTGATGAAAAAGCAACTGGATTGCCTTTTAATAAAAGTCCGGAGTAATAGTAATTCACTGTAAATCCAATAAATGTAAAAATAAATAGTGATAGAGTATAATTTGTTAATTTAGCAAGTACTATTCCAATTGGTAGACTCCCTTTAGAATACGGAAATATAAGTTTTTCTCTAGTAATTTCATCGCTTAAACTACCACAAGTAGTAAAAATTATTACAATAGTTACTATTTGAAATAAGTCCTTTATATAATTTTGCATACCCGTTAATTGAGTAATTGGTGGCAAAAAAGCACTTATATCTGCTGACCCCTTCGTTAGCTGACTTTTTAATATTTCAGGTAAAAGCTTGACCATAATTGGATCTGAAATTGCAAAGAATAAAAAACTTACGGCTAAAATTATATATTTATATTGTGTTTTTGATTCCAAAATTTCTTTTTTAAAATATGCTTTAAATGTGGACATCTTTATTCACCAACCTTAAAAATATTTCCTCAAGATTACTTTTTCTTAAATTAAATGCCATCAAATGATTAGGTTCTATTGCTAATAGTTGCAACAGTTTAATTCTTGCTACATTTATATCCTTAACATAAATATTAAGTTTGTTTTTATTGAGTTTCATGTTTTCCACCCAATTTAATTTAGAAAGTTTGTTTTTAAAACTTGTACAATCATCTTCAAATTCAAGATCATAAATTGGCTGAATATAATCATTTTTCAACTCTTCAAGGCCTGCAGATACTACTATTTTACCGTCTTTTACTATACTTACCTCATCACATACCCTTTCTACATCATTTAAAATATGAGTTGATAAGAAAACACTAACACCTTCATTTTTCAAACTATTAATAAATTCAAGAATTTCCATACGCCCCTCTGGATCTAAAGCTGATGTAGGCTCATCAAGAAATAATAATTCTGGTTTATTAAACAGAGAAACGCAAAGACCAAAACGTTGCTTCATTCCACCAGAAAACCCACAAAGTTTTCTGTTTCCAGCATCCTTTAAACCTACAATTTCTAAAATCTCATTAGATCTCTTTTTAATAGTTGACGTACTCATATTACTGAGGCTTCCTATAAAATTCAAATATTCATAGCCAGTCATATAGCCATAAAATACAGGATTTTGTGGGAGATAACCTACATTTTTTAAAATTTCTCTTTTATATTTGTTGAAATCTTTACCATTATACATTATTCCACCACTATTATACCCAATTAATCCTGTAAGAATATTCATAGTAGTTGTCTTACCTGAACCATTTTGTCCAAGGAACCCATGAATCTTCCCCCTTTTAATTTCAAAACTTATTCCTTTTAAAACCTCAAAACTCTTATAGTTTTTTGTTAGATTTGTAACTTTTAACATAATTACTCCCTTTCTCTACCTAAAAGTAGATAAGCAATTGGACCTAGCAATTCACCAAAAACAATTATCAAAACCCAAATCCATTTTGGAAAGTATTTAACATTATCTTTGGAAAGTTTTAATAAACAAAAAGTCATAAGGGCTAATTGAATAATAATAAGTGGAAGGAAAATTTTAAAAAGCTCTATTGTTGTTAACTTGTCCATTTTGTTACCCCCATAGTAAAAATAAATTATTTTATATTACATTGATTTAACGAATAATAATATAAAAAGTTCACTATTATATTATTTTTTTATCTTTTTATTTTTGTTGAATATTACTCTAGTCACTATTAAATATACAATTAAAGATTCCGGTATGTTTATTAGTCCTACAATTCCCCAAATCCAATAGAACTTTTCTCCACGTTTTTTTGCATCCTTAAAAATCCAAGCAGCTTGAAACAATAAAAATGGTGCTATACAAATCAAAACAATAATTAATGATTTTGTATCTAATTGTGGATGCATACTAATTACCTCCAATTTTTAATTGTTTTGCTAATGGGATCACTAGTATAGGAATAAAAATCAATGTTGATAACATATAATACATAAAAAACTTTTCACCAAAATAAAATGTTAAAAGAATTAAAGACGAAATAACTAACAAAGATAAAGCTATAAAACATGTAAATTCTAAAGAATTCCTTTTAGTTTGTTTTATCATTTCTCCTTTTTTAATAATTTCAAGTATATCTATATTACACATTGGGGTATCTGTTTTTAAAATATTCATTTTATTTAAAGCTAAATTTAACTTATCAGATAAAATAGTTTCTTCAGCAGGCATGTTTTCTTTGACTTCATTTGGAAGTTCATTATAATATTTATCAATGACTTTTTTGTACATATTTTCTGAGTTTTTCATTTAAATTAGCCCCCTTCTATCCATCTCTGAAATAATATATTTTATACAATTATGAAGTCTTGAACGAACAGTCCCTATAGGGCATTTCAAAATTTCAGCAATTTCTTCATATTTATAACCATAATAATGTTTTAATATAAAAACGGCTCTCTTTTCATAGGGTAGCTTAATTAATATTTCTTTAACTGCATTATATTCAATATTAGAAATTAAGGATTCCTCAGGGCCACATTCCTTCGTTTCAATAGTCTCATCAATTAATTTTAAATTTTTAGTCTTTCTGAGAAAATCTCTGTATAAATTTGTAGCTATGGTTATGAGCCATGTAGAAAACTTAGCTTTAGGAACAAATTTTTTAATATTAATAACTGCTTTTAACATAGTTTCTTGAACTATATCTTGAGCAATATCACTATTCCCCGTCATTTTTATCACATAACCCTGTAATATTGGATAATTGCCACAAAGCAAAGTATTTAAAGCACTTATATTTCCAGATTTAGCTTTTTCAATTAAGTTTTTATGATCCAAAATCTCACCACGCTTTCATATAAATTAAACATTTATTATTAAAAATAGTTCATTTATTCACCATTAAATTTTTGTAAAATTCAGTAAAAAAGCATTCAAGATAATATTTTATTATCTTAAATGCTCTTATTTTTTGAAAATAAAGTATGCCTATATAGTGGCTATGAACATTATAACCTAAATATATATATAGACTAATATTAATTGAATAAAGAAGTTTGAAATGACATTTCTTATTTTTTTGTCTATATGATTTTTCTATGAATATAATATAATATAATCGAATAATATTTAGAGGTGATATTATATGAAAAAAATAGAGGATTACACACCTGATGAATTGGTTGCATTAACATCAATAATAGGAATTTTAATTGGTCGTAAGTTTACTGCTCCACAAAAACTTGCTGTGGCTAGCATTTTTTCTGGTATAGCTCAAATTCTCGTTATAAGTGTGGCTCAGGAAAATCTCATAGCAAGCCAAGAGAATGCGGATATTAATTTAGATACTACCAATAAGAATTTACAAAAACAAATAGACGAGCTTAAAAAACATATTGAAAAATTAGAGGATGATAAAAATATTTAATTATTGACCAACTAAAATTGATTATTACTTCAGGAGTTTTTTTATTATGTTTTCATTTATTTTATATTATACATTAGTATTATGTGCGAAATCTTATGTATGTAGTTTTAGTTGTATATTTTATACATAATTTATTATTAAATTCAATAGACTATATATATAGGCCTAATAAATTATTATATTATTACATTTTTAGATGTTTTGATTACTTTAGATTAGGAAGATATCAAATGACATCTCCCTTTTGCAGATATTTAAAAAGGCTTATTTTTATTTTTCCCTGATTTTTTAAACTCTTTAGAAAATCCTATTTCATTAGCAGTTTCTACTTTCACTTTATATGATTCTTTTTTTGTTTTTTTACCATTATTTTTGCTTTCTTGATTATTTTTTTTGTCTATATGCGACACTTCAAACTCCTCCTTATATTAATTAAGAGTATAAAAATATTATTAATTACTAACTCTTAATAATCGATATACCTATACTAATATAACCAAATTTATAAAGTCTATGTGAGGAAACCGTTATATATTAAATATATATCACTAAGTAACGTTGTCTTTTAAGTCTCTAGTTTCTCACAAAAAATCCTCAAAGCTTTGACTATTCTTAAAATAATATTCTATATATTTAATAATTCTACTAAATTAGGAACAATAAGCTTAAAAAGCTTAAAACTGTTTTCACAATTCTAAGCTTTATTGTAATGTATATCAGAGTTATTTTTATTTCTGTTAGCAAAACACATTTTATTAAATTACTATTAATAACAAACAATTGCAGTATTCGCATCAATATTATCATATATCGTCTTTGCTAAACTAGCTGGCGAGTTTATACAACCATGAGAACCATTTTTTAAATATATACTCCCACCAAACTTATTTCTCCAAGTTGCAGGATGTATACCAATGCCCCCATTAAATGGCATAAATTCAGCTACAGGAACACTATACCCCTCGCCCCTTAACATGGCATCTTTTTCTTTATATTTTAATTTATAAACACCTTTTGGTGTTGCATCATTTATACTAACATTACCAGTAACAACATCTCCTTGTACAACAAGAGAACCATTCTTATAAAACCATAAATGCTGATTTGTCATATTAATTTCCACATAGGTATTTCCAATATCATTAACATCATGAGATGCAGCAGTTTGAGTATAATTTGGCTGCTTTGTTATAGTTTGTCCATTTTTTATAGCAGCAATTAAATCTTTTATTTCTCCACTACGATCAACCAACCATCCATAATCTCCACCACTAACCTTTACCGTTGTTCCGAGTGATGTAGCAAAATTTCTTTCCTTACCAAATGTATTATACTTGTCGTCCAATTTTCTTACATAACTTTGAATTTTTTCTTTATCAAATGTAATTTCAAGATTTTTGTTAACTCCAAGCCAGTTATTTACTATAGAACCATCTATAACTTGTTTACCTCCAGTAAATGTATAGGTAACTTTTGAGGATGTATACTTATTAAGCAAGATTTTAGTATTTTTAACCTTTTGTGAAGTTGAAGTATATTTAGGATTTATGTAATAATTTTTTGTATACAAATTCAATGTTGCATCACCCTTATTAATTGCATTTACAACACCTGCATACAAAGACTTTTCATTTACTTTATTTCCCATAACTTCTTTTACAATAGCATAACCCTTATCTGAATATTTAAAACTAGCATTTTGTGGTTCAATTATTTTCTTACTATCAAAACAAGAAAGCTTATCAAAATGTTCTTTTAAAAGTTTATCATCATAAGTCACTATTCCATCCATCTCAGAAGCTTTTGTATTAAAAATAGCAAAAATCCATGCAAAAGAATTCTGATTGTCTTTTAAAACTTGAATTTTATCCTTTGCATTATATTTTAAAGCAATGTCAGTACCATTAATCTTTTCTTTCACACCGTTTCGTTCTTTAAGTTCCAGTGTATATGTTTTTGATTTCATTAATAGCTCTTTATCTACTTCCCCTACAGTTTTACCTGAAGCATTAATGCCATTAATTACAGAACCAAAATAAAAATGATTGCTAAAAAACATTGATATACCAAAATATAGAACGAGAATAACAGAAAAAGAAATAATACTAACTTTTATAATTTTTTTGTGATTGTTATTGTGTATTGTTGTTTGTATTTCCATACGACACCTCTTTTAATTTAAAATTGCATGTTAAAAATATTCTAATAAATAATAATATAAAAATAGTAAAATGTAAATCATTTGTATTTTATTATTATATATGAATAGAAATATATAAACAATATACTATTGGACTATGTATATATTGGGATATTAGTTTATTTTTAATTAAAATGAGCCTAAATCAATTTCTAAATCAAAATTTATAATTTGCTTCAAAATGTCCCTAAATTACTTTATAAATCATAATAAATATATAATATTTCTTATAATTTGCATTAGATTTATAATGAATAAAATGCAGTTTTTATCATAAAATGTAAACCGAAATATTTTTAGTTTTACTTCTTAGCTCGTATTTATTCTACTCCTTAATTCACTATAATCTATAATTAGGTAATACTTTTTAGTAAATTACATCTTCACAAATAAAACAACCCATATTAATTATAGATACAAGTTGTTTTATTAAAAATATATTGGTATTTTATTATGCCTTAAAACTTAAATACCATTAAACATTATACAAACTAATCACTCCTCGTGCTCCGCTTTATATTTAAGCCAACATTTAAGACATAACCTCACAATTTTTGTTTCATCAATTTTTCTCATTTCAACCAACTCATTAATATGTTTTTCAACACCACAATAATCACATGCACAAATCATTTTTTACCCCCTATTTAAAATCAGATAGTGTAAACACTATCTCTGTTTTATTTATTTAAACGCTTGCTAGTGCAAGCGTTATAGCTGTTTTTATAATAAAAGAACAATGACCCCCTCTATATGCTCCAAAATATGATATGACAAGCCCTAAATATAAAAAACTTACTGTAGATAAACACAAATTCAAACTCCATTACATTTATCGTGAGTTTACCACTAATTACTTTGATGTAGATTTATTTTCTATGCCAAAATGTGCTAAACCCCTTAAATTCAGAAACTTTTCCTCTCATGTAATGGGCCTTTGTTTAACATACAACATTAATTTAGGACTATCTACACGCCGTACGGTGCTTGCTCTATGGGAAATCCATGGTGTTAAAATATCTCATGTCATGGTTAGTAGATATGCCATTACAGTTGCCGCTTTAGTTAAACCCTTTGTTGATAATTATGACTGTAAACCTACTGATTATCCCGCTGCTAATGAAACATATACTAAAGTAAAAGGGACTACCCAGTATATCTGGCTTGTTATGGACGCCATCAAGAAATCAATCTTAGGTTGCCAAGCATCTTATAGCCAGGATGCTTGGCCATGTATTTTAACTATACGTATGGCATTTGATAAGTTTAAAAAGTTTCCTAGTGAGTCTCTTAAATTCATTGCTGATGTATATACCGTATATAAACTTGCAGAGCAATAGTTTAAACTTAATAACTTTGATTTCAACGTAATTCAAGTAATTGGACTTACTAATGCTGATACTGTTACCACTGAGTATAGTTGGGTTAAACAAATAATAGAGTGCCTCAACAGAACATTTAAATTCTCCTACAGGGTTACAAATGGTTTTAGTAGTGAAGAACGTTCCAACACGCACTTAGCCCTACTTGTAGCTTATTACAACTTTCTCCGTCCACATAGCTACGCTTATTGGTGACCATTAAACTCAATTCCTGAACTCGAAAAGATCTCCACCATGCCAGAAAAATGGCAAAAGCTAATTGAACTTTCGCAACAACTTGAATAGCTTAATTTAGAATTTCTATCATAATATAATAAAATTAACTTTTCTTGTCAGCATTTCTAAGATTGAGCAGTCTGAACAGGTTAATTTGTGTTTCTTTTTATTATTCATAGAAAATAAATTTTGTAAATTTTAGGAACTTAGCTACAAATAAAACTGCATTGTATTTCTTCAAAACATTTTTTTACTTTTCAACGTGCAATTAAAACCCTAATATTTACATTCTTGTTTTTTCATAAATTAGTTAACACTATTTAAAATAGTGTCATTATACCTTTTTTGGTTAATTTTAGCAAGCTCATTTAATATAGCTTCAGACCTTTTTGTGATTCGTCTGCTTATGACATTTCTTGATTTTCCTACATGCTTATAAATCAATATTTAATAATTTAAAAAAATAACTTTATATAACTCTCCCAGAAATCAGTAATTGAAAATGTTAAAAGAAGTAATCCTTTTTATCTAAATGTTACTTCTGAACATATTCGTATATTCTATATAATAGAATTGATTTTATATATAGTTAATACTATCTTCTAAAATTATTTCATTGACTTGATAATGCTTTCAGCAATGGCATCCATTGAATCTACATCATCTTCTTTCATACTAGAGTTCAATGACATCTCATTATCTAAAATAGTCATTTCTTTCATCTCACCCAAAAGTTCACGCATCAATTTTCCGGATTGAGGAGCCCATGAACCATTCTCTATAAGAGCAAACGTACGTTTTTGAAGATTTAATGCTTTCATATCCATTATATAAGCCAGCATTGGTGGATAAATCTTCAAATTGTAAGTTACGCATGCGAGAACCACATGACTATATTTGAATGTCTCAGAAATCAAATAAGAGACATGAGTTTTTGAAACATCGTACATTACAACATTCGTCATTCCCTTTTCCACGAGTCTTGTTGCTAGGTTACTTGCAGCGGCCTCCGTATTACCATACATTGTTCCATAAACGATCATTACGCCATTTTCCTCAGGCACGTATCTACTCCACTTGTCATATTTATCAAGCAAGTACCCTAAATCATTACGCCATACTGGCCCATGTAAGGGACATATAATTTTGATGTCAATAGTGCCAGCCTTTCTCAAAAGATCCTGAACGTGAGGACCATACTTGCCTACAATGTTTGTATAATATCTTCTGGCATCGTCAATCCAATCACGACCAAAGTTCATTTCATCATTAAACAGCTTACCATTTAAAGAACCGAATGAGCCAAAGGCATCAGCAGAAAATAGTACACCATTTGTAATATCATATGTTACCATAGCTTCTGGCCAATGTACCATTGGCGCTGCTACAAATGTAACATTATGTTTTCCAAATGACATAGTATCTCCTTCTTTGACTTCCATTACTATACCATCGATATCAAACCCAAACTGATGCATGAACAATGAAGCTTTTTGGGTGCATACAATCTTCACCTGTGGATAACGAAGAATAATCTCTTCAATACACGCTGCATGATCTGGCTCCATATGGTTAATTACCATATAATCTAAATCTCTTCCCTTTAAAACCGATTGAATATTCTCGATGAGCTGGCGGCAAATTGACCAGTCCACTGTATCAAAAAGTACTGTCTTCTCGTCCATTAACAAATAAGAGTTATAGGAAACCCCTCTTGGAATGGGATGAATGTTTTCAAAAAGGGCAAGACGACGATCACTTCCGCCAACCCAATAAAGGTACTCAGTTATTTTTCTAACACAATACATAGATATAATCCTCCTCTACATTAAAAACGCATTGTTTTATTTAATTATTATAGTAATTATACTTCTATAAACATATCTTTTTCTTCACCACAAACAGGGCAAGTCCACTCCTGTGGTATGTTTTCAAATAGAGTACCTGGGGCTACTTCGCCTTCAAGATCACCCATGCTAGGATTATATTCATAGCCGCATCCATTACACACATAATGTTTCCAAGTTGGAATAACTTTACTCGGAGCTTTCGACTTCATCTTCACCATTGGTGGAGCGTCCTTCTTTGGTTCTCCGTTGTCTAAAGCCTCAGTGAGAAGTGGCAATATTTCCATTAAATCGCCAACTATACCATAGTCTGAGTTTTTAAAAATTTTCGCATTAGGATCGATATTTATAGCAACAATTGTAGACGCATCCTTTATACCTTTCAAATGCTGACCTGCACCCGAAATACCACATGCAATGTAAAGATTTCCCTTAAATTTTTGACCAGACATACCAACATAACGATTGAGTGGTAAATATTTAAGAGTTTCAGCTACTGGACGTGAAGATCCTATAGCTGCACCAGCTTGAACTGCCAAATCTTCTATAAGCTTCATATTTTCTTTTCCCCCTATACCCAGTCCTACACTGACAACTCTTTCAGCCTTAGTAATAGGAGTATCCATTGGAATCCCAACTGTAAAATCATATTTATCTGTCTTAAGAGCTTCCACAAGTGCATTTACTTTTTCACTCGCAGTTCCATCCTTAAAGATTACTTTCTTACGATAACCTGTTGCAGGTCCACGTTTAGTAGTTTTACCTGTGTTCTCGTTTTTCGGCATCCTACCGATGATATGAGAAGCAATAACAACACGATGAATCTCATTAGTTCCTTCATATATTGTACAAATCTTAGCATCCCTATAAGCACGCTCAACTTCCATACCTTTCAAATAGCCATTTCCGCCAAATATTTGAAGAGCGTCATTTACAATCTCAAGACAACTGTCGGAAGCGTACTGCTTCGCCATAGCAGCTTCCATACTGTACTGCTCATGATTTTCTTTAAGCTCTGCCGCACTATAAATAAGTAATCTAGCTGCGCGGATTTTTGTTGCCATATCTGCCAGTTTAAAAGCAATAATCTGCTGCTGACAAATAGGTTTTCCAAATTGAATCCTTTCTTTCGAGTATTCCAGAGCATTCTCATAAGCACCTTGTGCAATGCCCAAAGCTTGAGCTGCAATACCAATACGACCACCATCCAAAGTTGACATAGCAATCTTAAACCCACTACCCTCGTCTCCTAATAGATTTTCCTTAGGGACTTTCACGTTGTTAAAAATCAGCTCTGCAGTAGCAGATGAACGAATACCCATTTTGTCATAATGTTTACCAAAGCTAAAACCTTCAAACCCCTTCTCCACAATAAATGCGCTCATACCACGAATACCTATATCTGGCGTAGTAACTGCAAAAACAATATAAATATCGGCCTTGCCTGCATTTGTGATAAAGATTTTTTCGCCATTCAAAATGTAATAATCACCTTCAAGGACAGCAGTCGTCTCCGTACCACCGGCATCACTACCAGCATTTTCTTCGGTAAGACCGAATGCACCAAGTTTCTCTCCCTTTGCTAGTGGCACTAAATATTTTTGTTTCTGATTTTCTGTTCCGAAGGCTGAAATTGGGTATGTACCCAAAGATGTATGAGCAGAAAGAATTACGCCTGTTCCACCGTCTACTCTTGATAATTCCTCAACCGCAATTGCATAACTGATTATGTCAAGACCTGCTCCGCCGTACTCTTTGGAATATGGAATTCCCATCATCCCCATATCAGCTAATTTATTAATTGCGTCCATAGGAAATTTATTCTCTAGGTCTAACATAAATGCAATAGGTTTAACTTCCTCCTCTGCAAACTCTCTGATTTTTTTTCTCAAATTTTCATGTTGATCCGTAGACTTAAAAAACATAAATATGCCTCCTTTAAATTAATATAGTTTCTTTTTGCCTTTAATCATCAAAGTATCACATTGTATAAAACTGTTCACTAATAAATTTTATACACAACAATCACCTTATAACTTTATTATACTTATTAACATAATATTACTAAATATCTAGTGATTTAAAAACACAAATATTACTTAATACAATGAGAGTAAAACTATGCCAATCAATAGAATCAAAAAAAAAGCAAATAAGAAGAAAAAATATCTAAAGCTTAGATATTTTTCTTCTGATTTGCTATAATATATATTCTACTACTTATTCCGCAAGTTCTTCCCTCTCCACTATTTCTCCATCAATTAGTTTTATAATCGATGTGCCATATTTTGCAGCATCTGACGAATGAGTTACTTGTATCAATGTTTTCCCATATTCTTTATTTATCTTTTTAAATAATTTCATTATATCTGTTCCATTTTTTGAATCAAGGTTTCCGATAGGTTCATCCAAGAATATTATTTCTGGTTCAAAAATTAAAGCTCTTGCTATAGCGACCCTCTGTTGCTGTCCCCCTGATAATTCCCTTGGAGTAAGTTTTCTCTTATCTTGCATATCAATTATATCTAGTATTTCGTCTAACTTTTTATTATAATTTTTAAGCTTCTTGCCACCCAATATGATCGGTAACAATATGTTATCTTCTACACTTAGGTTTGGCACTAAATTATAAAATTGGAATACAAATCCTAGCTTATTTCTTCTCATCCAACTTATTTCTTTTTTCTTTATTGTGCTTATGTCTTTACCATCTATGCTTACTGTCCCTGAAGTTGGTTTATCTAAGCCACCAAGCAAATACAAAAGGGTAGACTTACCCCCACCAGATGGTCCCATAATTGAAATAAACTCTCCTTTTTCAACGTTGAAGTTTATATTTTTTAATACCTTAACACTTTCTTTTCCTACTTTAAATGATTTATTTAAATTATTAACTTCAATTATACTCATAATACTTCCCCCTTTATTCATACTTTAATTCATTTATTATTGATAATTTATTGCTCTTAAGCATTATTGGCAATGATCCTAATACTATTAATACTAAAGCTGCTACTGCATATATTGGTACAGATTTAATATCTAAAACTATATGCATTGGCATTTCCATTGCAGTCATAGTCTTAGTAAGTAGTGACAATCCTAAATAGCTGTAAGGAATAGCTATTACTACTGACCACACTACTGAAAATACTGACTCCCAAAGTAACATTCCATTTCTAGCACCATCTGACATACCTACTGAGCTTAAAACAGCCAATTCTCTTTTTCTTTGTAAAAACCCGATTGTAATATTATTTAGCACTCCGAGTGCCGCTATGAATATTGCTAAATATGAAAATATACTTAAAATATTAACTATCATTTGATTTTGATCCAAATTTCGCTTTTGAAACTCGTCCCTTGTAGTTGCAGTTGCTCCAAAATTTTTAACAACGGTCTTTAATTGTTTTTTAACAATCTCTGGTGACTTAGTAGTTTTAAATGCTATTTGATTAGCTTCGATAACATTAAATTCTTTTTTCATAACATCATTCTTCATTAGTACAAATTGACCATTATTGTATACTTTGCCATCCATTGTTCCTATGATTTTAAGATTCTTTTTTATGTCATTTACTTCAATTGTAATTTTATTTCCTACATTTACATTGAGTGCTCTTTTAAGCTTGTCGGTAATAATAATTTCACTGTCTGTGGACTTATCAAACTTTTTATACATATCTCTATATTTGTCACTATCTAATTCTAAATACCCATTAAATTTCTGATATTTTTTGCTATCTATTCCTTCAAGAACAATCATTGTATCCTTGTTCGCACTGCCCATTACAAGCTTAACTATTTGAATACTATCCTTATTGACATTTTTATTATCTTTTATTTTAGAAATTAATTTATCCGTTACACTCACGCCTTGGATTCCGGATACATCTTTAATTCCTGATACAGAAACATCAAAGTCCATCTGTTTATATGCTCCAGTAACTACATCCTTCATACTTGTCCCTATGGATGTAATCATAAATATTGATAACATGGAAATTACTATAAGCGTAATATTACCCATAAGCACCTTTGAAGTTCTTAAATTGTTAAGAGCAAATACTATGACCTTACTTCTTCCTCTAAATATCTTGTACAATACATTAGTTACTAAATCTATTACCTTAGGATACACAAACACAAGACCTATAATAGATGCTAGTATAAATATACTGCTTAATGTATTAACCCAAGGTGTATCAATTGAGTTTACAAATATCGTAACTACCAATATAATAGTTCCAATAATAAATTTCACCCATCCAATGTGAATTGATATATTCACATTGTTTAATATAACTTCTTTAACTTCTAACTTTCTTATTTTTATTATCGGAACTATTGCTGATATGCAAGAGAATACTATTGCAAATATTGCCCCTATAACAAAATATATTGAGTTTACTGAAAACTTTTCTATTATTCCATAATTCTTTAATGGTGATATAAAATAATTAATTAAATACAGACCTCCATAACCAAGGATATCTCCAAAAATTGCTCCTACTATTCCGTATCCTATACTCTCGAGTAAAAGTATCTTTTCTACAGTCCAGTTTGTTGCTCCTTGACTTAAAAATGTTCCTATTACAGGTAATCTCTCGGTTATGGTTAATTTAAACGAACCATATATAATTATTGCACTCATAAATAATACTATAGCAAGCATTGCATATAATATTTGCGTAAATGAACCAATTTGCTTTTCAATAGATGCCGCATCATACAGTTCCTTTGCAACAAATTGTGTATTGTTTTTATTAAATTTATTTATGCTTTCATTTGGATTGTTTAATGATTTGTTTGCTGTTACATAGTTATATTTTCCTTCCATTTTGAATTGCTGTGCTACATATTTATATGGAACTATTATTTGATAGTTCGTTTTATTATCATTATAGAAAGCGCCCTCATTGGCACTTATAGCTACAACTTTATACTTTTTGCTTTCTCCTGCTATAAATAATTCTAATTCATCATTTATCTTTAATTTTTTTTCCTCAGATGTTCTTTTGGAAATTATACACTTTTCTCCAGTAAACTTACTTAGGTCACCTTCAATTAAATTATCTTTGTTTATGTTTTTCTCTTCCTTACCTCTAATGGTTACATTATTTGTTTCATCCCCATTAGTTGTTGCTGATAAATCAATCTCACCATTTATATTTTTAACTCCAACTTCTTTTATGGCTTTCATATTAAAGAAAGGCACAGTTTTCTTAGATGTTATAGCTATTTCTTTCCCCTCAAATGATTCCATCATCGGTTTTTCAAAACTATTAATTGCTATTTTAACTGTTCCTGAAACCGTTACTAATAACCCTGTACTCAATGCTATAGCCAAAATCAACAAGCAAAATCTAGCTTTCTTTTCTAACATGCTTTTGACTATATATTTAAAAAATATTTTCACGCCATTTCCCCCCAACTAATATAATCTTCAATAGTAATCTTTTCTAATCCACCATTCTCATTCACGACATGATATATCAATCTACGAATTGATATACTTGATTATTCCATATATGTGTTTTTACAGGTACAATATAAATTTTCTATTTAATTATACTATTTTTACTGTAAAATGGATATATATATAAGAAATCTATGTTACATAGAATATCTGTAAATAAAAAAATAGAGTTAGTAGATAATATTTATCTACTAACTCTATCTCACTAACTTGCTACAACTATACTCATATCAGTAATAGCTACTTTAACATATTTAATACCAAACCACATTATAATAAAAATTAGTTACCTGTAGTTGTTCCTCCGGTTGTACTTGGAGTTTCAGTTGTTCCTCCTGTTGATGCTTTTGTACTTGGAGTTTCAGTTGTTCCTCCTGTTGATGCTTTTGTACTTGGAGTTTCAGTTGTTCCGTTTGTTCCACTTGTTCCTGTTGTACCCGTGGACTGTTTAGGAACGACAGTTTTTACAGTAGGAGTTGATTTATTAGTAGATGTTCCTTTGGAATAAACTTTTGTGAAAACTCCAACAATCATAACTAAAATAATTGATGCGATAATTATAACTGTCTTTTTATGCTTACTAAGTTTGCTATTCTCAGGAAGTAAATCTTCATTTTTTTTGTTTATTGATCGTTCAGCGTTTGTGTTCTTACTCTTATCCGTTGTACGATTGTCTTTTTTATTAGAACCTATTGATTCAATTTTTTCCATTTCCTTTAAAAATATCTCTTTTGCATTTTTAGGTATATTACGCAATAACGATAATATTCCCCTTTGCTCTGAAGAATCTATCTCCTTAAAATTTTCAGGTGATCTAATTACAATAACAGGCTTATTATTTACTGAATATTGATTCTCTTCATATATTGTAACTGAAAACTCATCACCCTTACTTATAAACGGGATATAAACCTCCAAAATGCTACCTTTTATTGAAGACTCAAATTTTAAACCTTTTGTTATTCTGGCGCCAGTACTCTTTAAATTAGTTTGTGAACTTTGTATATTTATAGTTAACTCATGAATTGTTCTACTTGATGGGTTCTTAACAGTGATAATGTATGCACTATTTTCTTTGCTATTCTTTTCTGTAGGTTTACCCTTTCGTACATTACATAATATTCTAGGTCCTAAATTTCTATAATAATCTAGCAGTAACCCAGATGCAAATGATATTATTATAGTTATAATTGCAGTTTTAATTATATTTATCAAATTAATTTTCCCTTCCTCGCTTTTAACTATTTTTTCCATTTAAATAGTTATTTATTCATTTTCATTAAATTATAAAGTAGATAGATATTTGTGTCAAGCTTAAATATTAATAATACATTAAATCTAATTCTCCAACTTATTAATTTTTATTTTATATGACGAAGAAAAAGACCTATATTTCTATAAGTGCCTTTGGTAACCTCTTTATACTAGTTTATATTTCAAAACCGTTGTATCCAACTTCCTGCCTACCTAAAATCACTTTAGCTGCCACAATATTTTTATCTATATTTAAAAAATTGCCTTCACATACACACACAATTGAATTAGACATATTATCATATGTTACTTTATTTACCACTGAATTGTGCTCTAATGCTATTTAAAATAGCATATTACTCTTGTTGTTGTGTTTCCATTTCAGTATTTTTTTGTAAATTGCTTTCATTAGTTCTCTGTCAGCCATTAACATCACCTCTCATTATGTATTACCATTTAATTATACCACGACTGTATTATCTAAAGTACTACTATAATGATTATTATAAACTTTAAACTATATAAGTACATTAAAAATTGAAATAATTAATTACTAAGTTATTTCTTTTTAAAAATTGTATCTTTATATATAATAAATAGCCTATTATTAAAAGAGTTATTTTATAACCATTTATGAAAATTGTATAAATGTGTCATAGTGAGGCATAAAAATAAATATAATAAAGCTGCGTTGAATAATACTATTACTAAAAAAAAATCTAACATTTCTTTATCATGTTAGATTTAATTCTATGACCTAAACAATATAGTAACAATTACTATGATTATCCCACAAAAAGCTTGTAATTACTTCCAAACGTAGTAATTATGATATAATAATATCAAAATCAGTACGTAGAGGAGGATTACTATGTTTTGCAAAAATAACGT
>NZ_JAHLEC010000063.1 GCF_018861705.1 Clostridium psychrophilum
TATTTTTGCAAAACATAGTAATCCTCCTCTACGTACTGATTTTGATATTATTATATCATAATTACTACGTTTGGAAGTAATTACAAGCTTTTTGTGGGATAATCATAATATGAATATGTTAATTATAAGAATACATACAAGGAGGTAATTTGGTGGGAATTCATTTAGTTAAATCAGGTGATACTGTTTGCTCAATTGCAAAACAATATGGAGTTTCATCACTAAGTATTATTGAAGCTAATGGATTAGGTCACTCAGATATTCTGGTTATAAATCAAACACTGTATGTACCACTAGGGAAAAATGATCGTATGATGAGTGTTAATGATATTAGGCGAAATATTGCTAGAAACTATAATATTAATTTTGAAAAATATAATAGAGTTATTCCAGGTGCTCCAACAAAGCTATCTGTACAAAGAAATACATTAATTAGTGTAGTGTTATTTTGGGAACCTGCATATGACAATGTGCAGGTGAGTGGATATTATATTTTGAGAAATAATATACCTATAGGTTTTACTTCAAAACGTGTTTTTGTAGATGCATTTATTAAAATTGGTGAAACTTATGATTATAAGGTCACATCATATACGCTAAATAAAGTTTTCTCTGGTTATAGTAATATTGCACGAGTAAGTATTACAACTTCTCTTGGAATCGTTTATTGGTCAAAAGCTAACCAATATTCTCTCTTTTTAAAAGGTATAGATGTTTCTTCTTATACACCTGAATTAGACTGGAATAAAATCAAAAAAGATGATGTGAAATACGTTTACGTT
Source organism: Clostridium psychrophilum (assembly GCF_018861705.1). Classification (GTDB taxonomy): domain Bacteria; phylum Bacillota; class Clostridia; order Clostridiales; family Clostridiaceae; genus Clostridium_AD; species Clostridium_AD psychrophilum. The sequence goes on from NZ_JAHLEC010000063.1 coordinate 783, forward strand.
AGGGCAGGGAATAGTGCATTAAATAAGGCATATACTCCAGATTTAATGGCACAAACACATACCCTAGGAATAAAATCTGTTGGGCTGCCAGTAGGATTTTATTACATTCCGCACTGGTCTAATTTAGATTATAATTTAGAAAAAGCAAGTGGCGAGGCTGAAAAATATGCTGATAATATATTAAATATAATGAGTGCAGTTTCAACAAGCGGATATGGTGATTTACTTCCTGTTTTAGATATAGAGCCACCCCTTGGGGAGAGCGATATCGGGCTTACAGGTAAACAAATAGTAGATTGGGCTAAAGTATTTTGTGATCATTTTAAGTTATACACGGGAAGAACTATAATGATATATACAAATAGATCTTTCTGGAATGATTGGCATGTTACACCAGAAATTAATACACTGAAAAACTTACCACTTTGGAATGCTGAATTCTATGAATTTAGTAATTACTTGAAGTTTAGTGATGATACACCAATGAATTTTGGTGGTTGGAGTGGCTGGAACATTTGGCAATTCACCCAATCAGCAGTCATTGGTGGCTATTCACGCATGGATCAAAATTGGTGTCCTTCACTTGATTTAATAACGCCACCGGCCAAACCAATTAACTTGAATGGGTTTAATTCTTCATTTGGAACAGTTAATTTGAGTTGGAATAAAAACACTGAAATAGATCTAAAAGGCTACAATATATATAAAGATGGTGTTTTAATTTCTACTAATATTAAAAATTACATCACAATCACTGGTCTAACAGTTGGAAGGACATATAAATTCCAAGTTAGGGCGATAGATGTTTTTAATGATGTTTCAAATTTAGTTTTAGTAAATGTATATATATCAAGATAAGGTTGCTAAAACAAATATAAGAGGCATAAAGGATAAATTGCTAAGGCTAAATCACTGTATTAAATTCAAGTAAATATTTATATAAATATTTACTTGAATTTAATACAGTGATATACTAAAAATACAAATTGATTTTTGTGATTAAAGAAGTATATTACATAATTTTGAGTATATGTTTAGTTTAAAACTAGTATTTGCTAGTTTAGTCATAGTAAAAGGTAGGTAATATATATGAAAGCAATAATGAAGGATATAGCCAAACTAGCAGGAGTTTCTCCAGGTACAGTATCAAATGCACTTAATGATAGAAAAGGTGTTGGAAAAGACACAAAACTGAAAATTATTGAAATTGCAGAAGAATTGGGGTATTTCCGTAATTCTAAAAAAAGTGAGGATATGGTAATTAGACTAATTCTGTTTAAAAAGAGTGGATATGTTCTCTCTGACACTCAATTCTTCTCAGCTCTTATAGAAGCATGTGAGAATGAATGTAGACAAAGAGGATATGAATTATTAATATCTCAAATAATCCATGGGGAACATGATAAAGAAGATATATTTAAAATGATTAATAAAAATAAAATAGATGGTATATTACTTTTAGCAACGGAGATGGATGAAGTCGACTTTTTGAATTTTGAAAATATACATATCCCAATTGTAGTATTAGATAGTTATTTCGAAACAAAAGATTATAATTATGTATTAATGAATAACGTTGGTGGATCTTATGGAGCAGTAAAAAATTTAATTGAAAATGGACATACAAGAATTGGATTTTTAGGAAGCGTTGTAAGTACAAATAATTTTAAGTACAGGTTTCGTGGGTTTATAAAAGCCATAAACGATTATAAATTATGTTTAAATGAAGAGGATAAAGTCTTTGTAGAACCAACTTTAGATGGGGCATATAGAGATATGAAGAATTATTTAAGTTTGCATAAAAACAATTTACCTACAGCTTTTTTTGCATTAGATGATGTTATAGCATTAGGAGCAATCAAGGCTATGACAGAAGCAAATATTAAAATTCCACAAGAGGTGTCAATAATTGGTTTTGATGATACGCCTTTTAGTTCTTTAAGTAGCCCAAGTATGACAACTGTAAAGGTATATACAGATGTTATGGGAAAATTAGCGGTAAGGAGACTTCTACAAATAACAGATAAGGAAGATGAGATTCAATTAAAAATAGAAATTAATACAAAACTTAAGGTAAGAGATAGTGTTAGAAAAATATAAGTATAAAAAATTATTAAAATGACATTGTATTTTAAAAGCAGATAGACTAATAGTGTAAAATCTATTAGTCTATCTGCTTTTTTGTAATAAATACTGATAAATTAAAAATAATATAAAAATATTTAGTAAAAACTACAAAATATTTATTCAAAATGTATTGCATTATATTTTGCTGTATGGTAATCTCTACTTATAGATATAAAAACGTATACATATAAATAGTTATATGAAATTATCATCAATATAGCTATTGATAAGGAAAGTTATTTAATAGCAATAAAAGATTAATTTATAAAAAATGTTTGGGAGATGTTTATATGTTAAAAGGTATACCAGATTTGATTTCACCAGAACTTTTAAAAATACTTCATGAGATGGGACATGGTGATGAATTAGTAATTGGTGATTCTAATTATCCTGCAGCAAGTAATGCAAAAAAATTAGTGAGATGTGATGGTCATGGAGTCACAAATGTAATCGATTCAATACTTAAACTTTTTCCTTTAGATATATATACAGAGTGCCCAGTATCATTAATGAAGGTTATTGAAGGAGATACTACTATTCCAGAGATACAAGAAGATATTAAGAAGGTTATATGTAAATATGAAAATAGAGGTAAAAATGCGATTGAATATTTAGAAAGAGAGGAATTCTATAATAGAGCTAGAAATGCGTATGCTATTGTTGCTACTACGGAAAGACAACTTTATGGATGCATAATAATTAAAAAAGGTGTTATTAAATAAGAACATGAATAGGAAAATATCCTGCATCAGAATTAGAAAAATTTATAAATATATTTAGGAGGGATGGATATGTATAAAGACAAGCCTTTATTGGTTATGAATAATATATCAAAATCTTTTCCAGGAGTAAAAGCACTTCAAAACATTAATATAAAGGTTAAGTGTGGAGAGGTTTTAGCACTACTTGGTGAGAATGGGGCAGGAAAATCAACACTAATGAATATATTAAGTGGTGTTTATAGTAAAGATTCTGGCCAGATATTTATTGATGGAACTGAAGTGGATATACATGGAATAAAACAAGCAGAAAATTTAGGAATTTCAATTATTCATCAAGAGCTTAGTATTCTCCATAATTTATCAGTATCAGATAATATATTTTTAGGAAACGAAAAATTTAATAAAGGTACTCGAAGATTAAATAAAGCCTGGGCTAAGGAAAGAAGTATAGCTTTTTTAAAGCAAATAGGTTGTAATTTAAATCCTGATACTATAGCCAAGGATATAAGCATAGGTGATATGCAAATGATTGAAATAGTAAAATCGCTAACGAAAAATTCAAGTATCATCATTATGGATGAACCAACAACGGCGCTTACTGAAGTTGAGACTAAAAAGCTGTTTGAAGTAATAAATAAACTAAAAGAGCAGGGAATAGCTATTATATATATATCTCATAGGTTGGATGAAATTTTTAAAATTTGCGATTCAATCACAGTTTTAAGAGATGGTAAGCATGTCGGAGATGTTAAGACTAGCGATGTGACGCAAGATGAACTTATAACAATGATGGTAGGAAGAAAACTTGAAGAACAATTTCCATATAGAGAAGTTGAAAAAACAAAGACGTTATTAAAAGTTGAAGATATTTCATTTGGAAATAGAGTTAAGAAAGTTAGCTTTGAAGTTAAAGGAGGAGAAATTTTAGGCTTTGCTGGACTTATGGGTGCAGGTAGGACTGAACTAGCGAAAACTATTATAGGTTATTACAAGAAAGAGGTTGGAGAAATATATGTAGATGGCGAAAAAGTAAATATACATTCTCCCAAAGATGCAATTGACCGTGGAGTCTGTTATGTTTCAGAAGATAGAAAAAAAGAAGGTCTTATTCTAGGCTTATCAGTAAGAGAAAATATGACTCTTTCTAATTTAAAAACTTATGAGAATAGATACATGAAAATAAATAGAAAAAGTGAAAAATTAGAGGTTGAAGAATATATAAAAAAAATATCTATAAAGACACCTAGTCAAGAACAACTAATTAAGTACTTGAGTGGAGGAAACCAACAAAAGGTAATTTTATCAAAGTGGCTTATGTTATCACCAAAGGTTTTGATTATAGATGAACCTACAAAGGGTATAGATGTAGGAGCAAAAAAAGAAATTTATGATGTGCTAAATGAGTTAAAAAGCATGGGCAAAGCTATAATCTTAATTTCTTCAGATATGGCAGAGGTAATTGGAATAAGTGATAGGGTAATAGTAATGCATGAAGGAGAGATAACAGGAAAGTTAAGCAGAGGAGAACTAAGCCAAGAGAATATAATGAAGTATGCTGTAGGTATCTAGTTTTATAATCTGCAATTCTAGTATAAGTTGTAAAGGGGTGTATGAATTACTATGAAAAATAATATAAACAAAACATCATTAAAAACTAATTCAAACAATACAAGCGGAAAAAACATAAAAAATTTACTTATAAAAAATAAATCACTAGTAGCATTATTGATACTTTGTATAATAATATCATTCATATCACCAACATTTTTAACTTTTTCTAATATTACTAATATTCTTACTCAAGTTTCAGTTAATGCAATAATTGCTGTAGGTATGTGTTTTGTAATTTTAACTGGAGGAATAGATTTGTCAGTTGGTTCTATTCTTGCAATTTCAGGAGCTGTTGCAGCTTCATTAATTAGTAGTGGTTTAAACATTATTTTAGCTATCGTTATGACACTCGCGATTGGAGCAGTAATCGGATTTATTAACGGGGTAGTAGTAGCAAAAGGCAGAATTCAGGCTTTTATTGCAACACTTGCTACTATGACTATATTCAGAGGAGTAACTTATGTCTTTACTAATGGAAATCCAATATCTGTAGCTAATGATAATTTCTTGAATATTGGTAGCGGAGATTTATTTGGAATACCATTACCAATTATAATAATAGTGGTTGTATTTATAGTTGCTTGGTATGTGCTTACTCAAACCAGATATGGAAGATATGTGTATGCAGTTGGCGGAAATGAAGAATCATCTAGACTGTCTGGTATAAATACAGATAAAATTAAATGTTTAGTTTATGTTTTATCAGGTATAGCAGCAGCTTTAGCGGGAATTATAGTAACAAGTAGAATTGGTTCTGCATCTCCAAGTGCTGGATCAGGATTTGAGTTAGATGCTATTGCTGCAGTTGTTCTTGGTGGTACAAGTCTTTCCGGTGGAGAAGGAACAATTGTTGGAACAATAATTGGTGCATTGATAATAGGCGTATTAAGCAATGGATTAAATTTAATGGATGTATCAGCGTTTTATCAATCTATAGCAAAAGGTATAGTAATACTACTTGCAGTTTTAGCAGATAGAAAAACAGCATAAATTATAAAGTTTATTTGGTAATAATAAATAAATTTAAAGGGGACTATTAATTATGAAAAGAAATCGTGTAAAAATTTTATCACTTATGGTAACATCAGTACTTGTAATCACTGCTTTATCAGGATGTGGTAGTAAAAAATCTGTGGAAAACAAGAAAATAGGAATGGTAGTATCAACTTTGAACAATCCATACTTTGTAAAAATGAGAGATGAAGCAGTTATAAAGGCTAAAGCACTAGGTTATGATTTATCAGTTGTTGATTCAAATAACGATGCAAGTAAAGAAAGATCTAATGTAGATGATCTTATACAAAAAGGGGTTGCAGCAATAATAATAAACCCTACAGACAGTGATGCAGTTGGAAATGCAGTAAAGGCAGCAAATAAAAGTAAAATACCAGTTATAACTGTAGATAGGAAAGCTAACTCAGGTAATACTGTTTGTCAAATAACGTCCGATAATGTTAAGGGTGGAGAAATGGCAGCTGATTTTATTGCTAAACAATTAAAGGAAAAAGGAACTATTGTTCAAATCGAAGGAATACCAGGCGCTTCAGCTACTAGGGATAGAGGAAACGGCTTTAGAAAGGGAATAGCAAAATATCCTAATATGAAAATTATTGCAAGCCAATCAGCTAATTTTGATAGACAAAAAGCATTGGATGTTATGCAAAATATAATGCAATCAACACCTAAATTTGATGCTGTATTTACTCAAAATGATGAGATGGTAGTGGGTGCATCTAAAGCATTAAAAGGAAAATTAAAACCTATAATTGTAGGATTTGATGGAAATGCTGATGCGCAGGCTTTAGTTAAGAGTGGAGACATAACAGCTACAGTTGCACAACAACCAGGTGCAATTGCAGACATGGCGATTGTAAATGCTGATAAAATTATTAAAGGTAAAACTGTAGATAAAGATGTAAAGATACCAGTGAAAATGTTTATAAAATAATATAAAACAAGCAAGAAGATGTATATAAAACTAACTCCTATATTGTTTAAATATAGGAGTTAGTTTTAGAAATACAATATTATGAGACATAAATTTTGAAGAAAGGAAAAATGTATGATAGAATTTTTATGTTTTTATTATACAAGGTGAAGTGATGAAGAAAAATATTTGTGTTTTAGGAAGTATAAATATAGATTTAACTTTAAGAGTAGATAGAATGGTAAAATCAGGTGAAACCATTTTGTCAAAGGGATATAAAAAAACTTTTGGTGGTAAGGGTGCTAATCAAGCATTAGCGGCAAAACTATTAGGAGCTGATGTTACATTTATAGGACGGGTTGGAAATGATGAGAATGGTATACAAATAGTAAAGTCACTTGAGAAAAATGACATCGATATAAGTAATATAAAGTTTATTGAAAATTCATCTACAGGTATGGCTGTTATTACGGTTGATGATTATGGCTCAAATTCTATTATAGTGGTCCCAGGGGCTAATATGGATATTGATAGAAAGGTAATAATAGAGGCAAGAGAGAGTATAATTAATTCTAAAATATTAGTATCACAATTTGAAACACCTTTAGAATCTACAATAGAAGCTTTTAAAATTGCTAAAGAGAATGGTGTAATAACATTATTAAATCCTGCACCTGCAAAACAAATACCCGATGAGTTATTAAGATTAACAGATATAATAGTTCCAAATGAAACTGAAGCTTTTGAAATCACAAATATTGAGATAGGTGATAATGCTAGTATGATAGAAGCTTCCAAAAAGTTTATAAAGGGCGGAGTAAAATTTGTAATTATAACTTTAGGAGAAAAGGGGGCAACGTTAATTTCAGAAAATAACTTTAGTATAGTGCCAGCGTATAAGGTAAAATCTATAGATACAACTGCAGCTGGAGACAGTTTTATAGGTGCATTGGCAAGTAGATTACTTAATGAAGAAAATTTAGATTTTAAATCAATTGAAAGTGCTATGAAATTTGCTAATAAGGTATCCTCGATAGTTGTGCAAAAGGAAGGGGCTCAGTCTTCTTTACCAATTTTGGAAGATGTTTTAAAAGTCTATAAAAATGATTTGTAGATAGAATTTAAATAAAATTACACTTAATAAGTTTTAAATATGAGATGTAATTAACTAAATTTTGTATAACGATTACCATAGAGTGGATAGTATAATCTTTTTAATAAGATTTACTATCTTTTTTATTTATATTTCTTAAAAAAAGACATAATAAGACTATTTTTTAAATTGTATGTTGTATTATGTTTTTTTATAATGTATAGTATATATAAACATATCCAATATAGGAGCTAATAGTACAAGTATGTATAATACTGTATATATAAAACAGCATATAACTTAATACTAATAAATAACATAATTTGGCACAGATAATGCGATCTAGAGATCGACCAACCTTATAAAAACCTAAAAATTTTAATATGATTATAAAAAAATATTGTTTTTTTTGAGCTTGTGTTTTATTTGATATAGCTTATAAATTGCAACATTAATTACTTTTAAATAATATAAAAAACACTTAGTTAATTTTCAATTAGAAATAGTGTATTGGATATTTATATAATCACGTCCACTATTTTTGTATATGCCAGCTCAACTTTATATTAAGGGAAGATGTAATTGATATAAAAAGTTAAATTTGGAGGGAAGAATGTAAAAAGTAAATTGTATTTTATACAAATAAGAATTTAAAGTTAAATATGATGTTATGGATAGACAAATCAAAGTGTTAAAGTAAATTAATGGAGGGAAAAAATGAATAACAAGAAAGTTGTAGCTTTTGTTGAACCAAGCTTTTATGGGGTAGGGTTTGTTCGAGCTGCATCTGATTTAGGGCATAAAATAATTTCAATAGTATCATCTAAAAATAATCCGAAAGAGTATGGGTATGAGGGTCTGTATGACGATATTATAATTGCAGACGTTCGAGACGAAGAATCAATATTCAATGCTATAAAGAATTCAAAATATTATGGTAAGCTACATGCATTAATACCTGCAGCAGATTATGTATCTGCGATTACAGCTAAAGTTGCTGAAAGATTGGGACTTAAAGGTATACCATACGAAGCTGAAGTTAAATCTAGAAATAAAGATTTAGCTAGAGAAGCATATAAAGAAAATGGTGTTCCTAGTGCAAAGTTTAAAAAAGTAAAAAATTATGTTGAAGCAAAAAAAGCGGTAGAAGAAATAGGATATCCTGTAATTTTAAAACCTACTAACTGTGAAAGTAGTCAAAATGTTTTCTTTATTAATAATAATCTTGAATTACAAAATGCAGTAGAATGTATGAGCAATTTTAAAGAATCCTATATGGGATTTAAAGTTCGCAAAGAGTTTTTAATTGAAGAATATCTACAAGGACAAGAATTTAGTATAGAAGTATTTTTACATAATGGGGAAAAAGTTTTTTCTTCAGTAACGGAGAAGATAGTTTCTAAACTCCCATATTTTGTTGAAACAGCTCACATAGTACCTACTTCAGTTTATTTAGATAAACAAAACGATATAATTGATGTGGCAATCATGGCTGTAAAAGCTTTAGGAATTATGAATGGTCCAAGTCATGTAGAAGTTAAACTTTCAAAAACAGGTCCAAGGCTTATAGAGGTAAATGGAAGGCCAGGAGGAGATAACATCTCTTCAGATTTATTAATTAATGCGTTAGGTATAGATTTATTCAAGGCAACTATTAATTATTATTTAGATGATGCTATAAGTCTTAAGCCTTCACAACATAAGGCTGCAGCCGTTGCATATTTAATTGCTAAAAAGGATGGTATTTTATCAAAAGTTAATGGATTGGATGATTTAAAAAACAATAAAAATGTTATACGTTATAATATGGATCTTAAATCTGGAGATGCTATTAGAAAGGCACAAAATTCAGATGAAAGATTAGGGTATATAATAGTAAAAGCAGATTCTCCAAAAGAAGCAAAGAAAATGGCATTAGACTCAATTAATAAATTAGAAATTGTATATATGAAAAATTAATTTAAATTAATATAGAAAAACCATCTGGAAATCAGATGGTTTTTGACTTTTTACATCTTTTGATATTTGAAAATATATGATAATTAGTGTGGTTTTTAGAAAAAAGTAATAATAAATCTACTTTAATTAGTACATTATTTCAAAAAAAGGTTATAATTATGTTATTACTTATAATAGTATAAATGTTAAAAAGAAGGAGATAGGCTATGATAAAACAGCTATCTGTGAATTTGGGGAATTTGTTATTATCTTTATCAGAAGTGGCAAATTTAGCAAATCCATTAATTGCACAACATCAGCACAGGACAGCATTTATTGCTCTTGAAATAGCAAAAAATGCTAATTTAAAACAAGAAATCACTGAAAATATTTTTACAGCTGCATTATTACATGATATTGGTGCAATAACAGTGGAAGAAAAAATAGCTATTCGTAATTTCAAAAAAGTAGATGGAAATATTCATGAAATAAGGGGAGAACTATTACTGGAACAAATACCATGGTTAAGAAAAATTTCAAAGATTGTAAGGAATCATCATAAACAATGGAATAAGTGGGAAGAAGGCATAGAAAACCCACTAGTTCTTTCGTCTCAAATCATTTTGTTGTCTGATTATGTGGAAAGATTAATAGATAGGAATAAATATATATTACATCAAAGCAAAGATATAGTAGAAACAATCAGAAAATTAGAAGGTACTGTTCTTAATAAAAAGGTAATATCTTATTTTATTGATTTATCAAAAAGAGAAGAATTTTGGTTAGATTTAACTTCTCCACGAATACATTCATGGTTATTGAACAATGGACCTTTTAATAACATACAAATAGGAATTAAAGATGTATTATTAATATCAAACTTATATCGAGATTTAATAGATTTTAAATCTGAGTTTACGGCTACGCATACATCTGGTGTAGCAGAATGTGCAGTAATGTTATCTGAATTATTTGGACTCTCACAGTTAGATGTAAAGTCAATGAGAATAGCTGGTAATTTTCATGATATTGGGAAATTGATAATACCAAATAGTATTCTTGAAAAGCCAGGAAAATTAACTTCTGATGAGTTTGCTATTATAAGATGCCATACATATTATACTTTTAATACATTAGATTCAATCGGTGGATTGCAACGAATAGCTGAGTGGGCTGCCTATCATCATGAAAAATTAGACGGAAGTGGTTATCCATTTCATTTAACTAGTGAAGAAATTGGAACTGGTTCTAGAATAATGACAGTTGCAGACATATTTACAGCAATATCTGAAGATAGACCTTATAGAATGGGAATGAATAAAGACGAAATCTACAAGATTATAAAAAAACAAGCAACTGAAAATTTATTAGATAGAAGGATTGTTGAGGTATTATTTGATAATTATGAAACTATAAGCCATCAAGTAAAAAAAGAACAATCAAAGGCATTAAACTTTTATGAAAATAGATTTAAAACAATAGTCCTTAAGACTAGTCCTAATTATGTAGAAAAAATTAATGAGAATTCCCCAAATATATATGTTTAGTTTATAAACAAAATAACTTGGATTAACAGTACTTGTATGTTGTTAATTCAAGTTATTTTGCAAATGAATATTATATTATTCAACGTGCAATAGCGATATATATGGCTAAGCTATGGCATCTTCTCTTAAATTTTCCTTTTGATTAATATTTTTTTGAATAAGCTTGTATGTGTATAGCATTAAAAGTAAGATTACAAATATAGAAGAAAATCTATACATAACTGCATATCCTTTATATCCAGCAACAGAACCTAAAAGTATTGAACCAACTGTATAGGCTAAATCCATGGAAGATAAGAAAGTACCATTAGCAGCCCCTTTTCGGTTATTTGGTGATCGATCTACTGCCCAAGCTTGAAGTGAAGGTTGCACAGCCCCATATCCAATACCATAAAATAAAGAGGCTATTATAAGTGTAGTGATAGAATTTGTATAAGATAATAATATAAGACCTATAATTATTGAAATTGAACCAGGAATTATTATCACATTATGTCCTTTTTTATCAAATATTTTTCCAACCCAAGGTCTAGTTACTAGGATTATTGAAAGATATCCAACAAAATAAACCCAAATTGAAGTGAGTTTTAATTCCTTACCATATAACATTATATAACTCATAATTCCGCATAGTGTAATTACAAGAAAAAAACATAATAATGAAGGTAAAGCTGCTTTTCTTTCAAATGAGTCTGATAAAGAAAACTTTTTCTTTAATTTAGAGGCTACGAAAGTTTTTTTAGGTAATTTAACCCTACTAAAAAATAGAACACCGACTAAAACTAATAATATTGATGTAATAGCAATATTTTTGAAACTATATAAATTCATTATTATTATTGCAAAAATAGGAGACAAGGCCATAGATATTATCATTGAGAGCGAATAATATCCCATGCCTTCACCTCGTTTTTCCTCTGGTATAATATCTGAAAAAATTGCAGCGGTACCTGTTGAAGCAAGCCCCCAACCTATTCCCTGTATAATACGAACAAATATTATTGCATCTAAAGGAAGCCAAATAAATGATAAGGTGCTTCCTGCAAGGATTATGGCACCTGCCAAAAGCAAAGGCTTAATTTCAATTTTATCCATAATACTACCTGTGAATAGTCTGATTAGTAAAGAGGTTATTGAAAATGTGCTTACGACCAGACTTGCTTCAAGATTACTTCCTCCAGTAGCCTTTGCATATGCGGGTAAAGTTGGTGTGAGCATATAAAAAGCTAAATATATGAATAAATTTGAAAATAGCATTAATACATAGCTTTTAGTCCATAATTTTGTTGTACTTGATTGAATTTTCGCTTCCAAATTAATTCCTCCTGTCGTTTTTTAAATTGTCTATATTTTCATCGATATGTAAAAAGACTTCATTAAATATTTTTAGTTTTTCGTAAGGGATATCTTTAAGAATATCTTTGAATACAGTTTCCAAAAATGGAGCAACTTTTTTGCAAGCAATTAAACCTTCATCTGTTATATGTATAACAAATGAGCGTCTGTCTTCTTTACTTTGGTGTCTTTCAATGAAGTTTTTTCTCTCTAATATGTCAATTATTCGAGTTAAAGTAGACTGATCTTTACCTGAAACTTCGGCTAGATATTTTTGACTTATTTTGTTTTGTTTAAACAATTTCATTAATACTGCCCATTGCTCTGTTGTAAGATTAAATTTTACCAACCTGCTATTGAGGTAATGTATTAGTTTCTTGTTAATTTTGTTTGTTAATGCTCCGATATCCTGGTCATAGGATTCAAACATATTTTGTCATCTCCTTCTAATAAACTTGTTGCGTCAATAATTGGCACGACAAGTAATTATATGCTCTTTTATATGTTTTTTCAACAAAAAAATTATAATAAACATATATAGAGATTACTATTACTATAAAAGATGGGACGAGGGGGCCTTCCTTTAGCTTTGAGTTTCTATTGGTTAATGCAGGTTTAGTTATGATTTAATCAATATAAAATAAGAAGCTTTTCAGCTTCTTATTATTTAATTTATTCTTCTGACTTATCAAGATTTATTTGATATTCTTTAATTTCATCTTTCATTATTGCAATATTATCTTTTATAGCTTTTTCTGTTAACCAATCGTAATAAACTATTCCTCTACTATACTCTTTAATTGATTTTTTCACGGAATTTATTTTTTTATTCCAATATTTTTTATTAGTATATAAATATTCTATATTTGAACTGTACCCATATGAGACAGCTACGTGGTTAAGTGAAACCCACATTGTAGTTTTTATAGGAAAATTTGATAGAGGTAGCTGAGCATATTCAGCTGATTTCCATAATATCTTATCTGGACTATAATCAACTTCTATATTTATTGTGTGAGGTTTTAATTTCAATTTTGATTCAATAGTCTCTGATAAATGTTCTAAAAATTTAAACTTAATCTCATCCGTTATTTCTTTAACTCCTAAATATTGATTCATATTGCCTAAAAATTCTGTCTTATAATCATCACCATTATCAAATTTAGGATTAATTACTACATTTGACCACCATGTTGCTGCGATATTTGATATTTCCGTTATATTTTTACTCATTTGTAATCCACCTTTTTTAATTTGCATTTCTTCATATCTCTTAATTGATTTATAAAACATATTTTTAATTAATTTTAATAGTGACCTTACTTATTGCTACATAATTTATCCAATAACTTTATATGAAGTAAGTGATCCTTTTGTGATGCTTTTTTTAATCAATTTTAGCTATTCTCATAATAATCTAAAAGAGTAATTATATTCACGTAAAACTTTTTTAAAATAAAATATATTATTCTTAATTGTATATGGTGGAAAGTTTACTAAAAAAATTAGAATAAATAGTTGATTATTTACTAAATATTAGTCATAATATAGTAAACGTATACAAATTTATTTATAAAAAAAGGAAGGGATCTTTTTATGTCTATAATATTTAATGAAGAAACTAAGGAATTCCATTTATTTAATAAAGAAATTAGCTATATTTTTAACATTATGCCAAATTCTCAGTTAGGTCATTTATATTTTGGAAAAAAAGTTAAACACAGAAATTCTTTTGAACATCTTTTTCAAGTTGAAGCTAGAGCATTAACAGCATGTGTTTTTGAAGGAGATTTAACTTTCTCTCTTGAACATGTTAAGCAAGAATATCCATCCTATGGAACAACAGATTTTAGGGAACCTGCTTTTGAAATTCTTCAGAAAAATGGGAGCAGAATTACGAATTTTACATATAAAAGCAATCGTATTTTTAAAGGTAAAAAGAAATTAAAGGGTCTTCCAGCCACTTATGTTGAAAGTGATGATGAGGCAACAACATTAGAAATAATACTTTATGACGATTTAATAAATTTAGAATTGACATTAAGTTATACTATTTTTGAAAATTATCCAATAATAACAAGAAGTGCAAGATATAAAAATTATGGAGCTGATGAACTTTATATTATGGGTTGTATGAGTTCTAGCATTGATTTACCAAGTGATGAATATGAAATGGTTCAACTTTCTGGTGCTTGGAGTCGTGAGAGATATATAAAAACAAGAAAACTTCAACCTGGTATTCAATCTGTTTATAGTGCCAGAGGCGCAAGTAGCGCTAATCATAATCCGTTTATTGCTTTAAAATCTCTAAATGCAGATGAGTTTCAGGGCGAGGTCTACGGATTTAGCTTAGTGTATAGTGGAAATTTTAAGGCACAGGTAGAGGTGGATGCATATTCAGTTGCGAGAGTAACTATTGGAATTAATCCATTTGGGTTTCAGTGGAAATTAGATAAAGATGAAGAATTTCAAACCCCCGAAGCGGTACTCGTATATTCTAATAAAGGGCTGAATTACATGAGTCAAGCTTATCATGGGTTATACAGAACAAGACTTGCTAGAGGTCAATGGAGAGATAAAGTTAGACCAATTTTGGTGAATAACTGGGAAGCTACTTACTTTGATTTTAATGAAGACAAAATATTAAGCATAGCAACTATTGGAAAACAACTAGGAATGGAACTATTTGTATTAGACGATGGTTGGTTTGGAAATAGAAATGATGATACTACTTCACTTGGTGACTGGTATGTGGATAAAAATAAACTCCCAAATGGGATCTCAAATCTAGCATCGAAGATTGAAAAGATAGGATTAAAATTTGGTCTTTGGTTTGAGCCTGAGATGGTAAGCAAAGTTTCTGAGCTATATGAAAATCATCCAGATTGGATAATAAGCACACCGAATCGAGGAGTATCACATGGAAGAAATCAGCTTGTATTAGATTTTTCTAGAACTGACGTAGTAGATTATATTTACGACAAAATGAGCGAAATATTAAGTAGTGCTTCTATTTCATACGTAAAGTGGGATATGAATCGTAATATAACTGAGGCCTTTTCTTCAAAACTCCCAGCTGGTAGGCAAGGTGAAGTTATGCATAGATATATTTTAGGGGTATATGATCTTTATGAAAGATTAATTAGTAGATTCCCACATATCCTTTTCGAATCATGTGCTAGTGGAGGGGGAAGGTTTGATGCTGGAATGTTATATTATGCACCACAAGCTTGGACTAGTGACGATACCGATGCTGTTGAAAGATTGAAAATACAATATGGAACATCAATGGTTTATCCTATAAGTTGTATGGGAGCGCATGTATCAGCTGTTCCTAATCATCAGGCTAAAAGAATTACAAGTATTGACACTCGTGGAAATGTAGCATATTTTGGGGCTTTAGGATATGAATTAGACTTAAATAAATTAAGTGATAATGATAAAATTAAAATTAAGGAGCAAATAGAATTCTATAAGAAATATAGAGAAATTATTCAAAAGGGTATCTTTTATAGAATTAGTAGCCCATTTGAGAATGATGTTAATTATATTGCATGGATGATAGTTTCAGAAGATAAAAAGACTGCAATAGTAGGACGATATAGAGTTTTAAATAAACCGAACCCAGGTTATGAAAGATTGAGACTAGTGGGACTTGATAATGATAAACAATATAATATAATTTCAACTGGAGGTAAACATTTCGGAGATGAACTTATGAATATTGGGTTAGTTGTTAATGATAATTTTACAGGCTATAATGAAAATTTTGGTGAACTCGAAAATGGTGACTTTAATTCACAAATTTTTGTTTTAAGTGTTGATAATTAACATAATTATTTGGATGAGGAGAGGATTTAAGTGGCAACAATAAGAGAAATAGCATTAAAGGCAGAGGTATCTTCATCCACAGTATCAAGAGTTCTTAATTTTGATGATTCAATTAATGTTTCAGAAAAAACAAAAAATAAAATATTTAAAGTGGCTGATGAACTAAATTATGTAACATTAAGAAAAAGAAAGAAAAAAAAAGATAATTATACTATTGGATTAATACAGTGGTTTACAGATAAAGAGGAGATAAGTGATCAATACTATTTATATATAAGAAATGGTATTGAAAGAAAATGCGCCAATAACCTTATTAGAGTTGAAAGATTATTTACTGAAGTAGAATATGATGACTTGGATTATATTGATGGAGTTATTGCAATTGGAACCTATTCTGAAAGGGAAATAAAGAAGATTGAAAAGTTCTCAGGTAAAATTATTTTTGTTGATTCATCTCCTAATGAAAATTTGTATGATTCAGTAGTTATTGATTTTGAAAAATCTGTGGTTGAAGTGTTAGATTATTTAGTGGAGCTTGGACACTATAATATTGGATATATAGGAGGAGTTGAATTAATTAAAACAGGTAAAGAAAAAGAAAAGAAAGGCGGAGGAATTCGCCTTGACACTTATACGAAATACATGAAGGATAAAAAATTATTTAATCCGGAATTGATTAAGATTGGTGAGTTTTCTTATGAATATGGTTACAACATTATGAAAAAAATAATACAAGGCAATAACATCCCCACAGCTATTTTTGCTGGTAGTGATGCTATTGCTATTGGTGCTTATATGTTGATTTACACTTTATCTTATCCTAAGTTTTACAAATTAATTTATCTAGTTAAATCATGGATTTGCACATATATTTATCCGATTTACATAATAATTTAACCGGAATTTA
>NZ_JAHLEC010000064.1 GCF_018861705.1 Clostridium psychrophilum
ATTGAAATTTTCATATTAATTTACAATATTTTCAAGAGGCATAGCCTAAAATTTGAAATAGCTTAACTCCTACCGGAGAAAATATAGCTTTTTGTGGCTTAATCATAATATGTTTATTAACTATAAAATAATTTTATTTGTCATTGAAATGGCATGGTTATTTTCATTATACACTTTAATAAAAAAATATAATGGGCTGAAATTTCTATTCATTATTACCATTGTTACTTATAATTTAATTTATATTATTTGGAGAATTAAATATACTATCCCTACCAATACAAGAGTTGGTATGATATTGGGGATAATACTTATAATATCTGAATTAATAGGATTTTTTCAATCTGCAATATATATTATATTGTTTTACAAACCTTATAAATTAGAAGAACGAAAGATGAGTGATCTCAATAAGTTGCCTACTATAGATATTTTAATTATGACTTTTAATGAACCTGCATTTATACTGCAGAAAACTATAGCTGGTGCATTAAACATCCAATATCCTTCTAATTTATATAACATCTATGTATGTGATGATGGAAATAGGGATGAAATAAAGAAGTTAGCTAATTTTTTTAACGTAAATTATATATCTAGAGATAATAATGACTTTGCTAAAGCTGGCAATATTAATAATGCTTTATCAAATCATTGTAAAGGAGAATTATTTTCTGTATTAGATGCCGATATGATTCCAAAACCAAATTACTTACAAAAAATGGTGGGGTATTTCAAAAACAATGATGTTGGATTTGTTCAATGACCACAGGTTTTTTATAATCCAGACCCGTTTCAATACAATTTAAATTTGGATAATAAAATACCCAACGAACAAGATTTCTTTATGAGAGAAGTTCAAGCTGGTAGAGCTAGATATAATGCGTTATTTCATGTGGGTACAAATGCATTGTTTAGTCGGAAAGCCGTAGATGATATTGGAGGTATCCCTACAGGTAGTATCACTGAGGATATGGCAACAGGGATGCTTTTACAAGCGAAACAATATAAATCAATATTTGTAAATGAAGTGTTAGCTGTAGGTTTATCTGCTGAATATTATAAAGACTTTGCAAAACAAAGGAAACGATGGTGTAGAGGTAATATCCAAGTTTCAAAAAAATGGAATCCACTTACAATGAAAGGATTAGCGCCTATTCAGCGTCTGTTGTATTTTAGTGGAATTCTATATTGGTATTCTAGCATATCTAAATTAATTTATATATTGTGTCCTATAATATATTTATTAACTGGTGTCTTGATATTAAAAGCTAACACACTACAGATATTGCAGTTCTTTGTTCCATCATTCGTAGCTTATACATTAATGTTTAAATCTCATTCTTCAAAATATAGAACGTTATTTACTACACACATATACGAATCTGCAACTGCTGTATTCTTAGCATTTGATTCATTATCAGAACTTATATTTTCAAAAGAATTAAAATTCAATGTTACTTTGAAAGGGAATACTAAAAAGAATATATTTGTAAGCTGGAATTTGTTATTGCCACAGTTCATTCTGTTTATATTAACTATTTTAGGATTTGGAATAAGTTTAAATAGATTTATAAGTAATAACTCAACACAATTAAGACAATCGTTAATCATTAATATATTATGGGCAATTTATAATATATTAGGAATTATATTAATTATGATGTTGGCATTAGAAAAACCGAGATTTAAAAAATCCGAAAGAAAAAAAGTAAACTATAGAAGCAGTATTATGTTAGAAAATGCACAAAATATCAATTGTGTAATCGATGATATTAGTGATACTGGTGTTAAAATAACTGTTGGTGTTAATAGAATTAATAATTTTGACCTTGGAGACATTATAAAAGTAAAAATAGATAAAAGTGATGCATACTGTAGAATATTAAGGTACCAAGATAATTATTTTGGATGTAGATTTGTACATTTATCGACAGAACAATATTTAAATATAATTAGGTTTATTTATACAGATGAAAATGGATATTATAATGTTGAAGATAAACAACATTCTTATAAAGAATTAAGCAGTGGTGAAAGCACTGTATTAGAGGAATTGTCAGAAGAAAATATATTTATTGATAAATGTATTTTAGAAATAAATGTTCCCAATCAATCTCAAACTATAAAGAAATTAGATAATATAGAAACTGTACCAGATACAGGATTACAACCTATAAAAACAAATGATGTAAGTAACACTATTAATAATAATATAAGTAATGAAGGAAATAATAAATTATCTACAGATGTTAAATATTATAATTTGTCTATGGATGACATGCTAAAAAATGTATTAAAATTAAATGAAGATCAGATTATAATAATGAAACTGTATAATGAGTTACAAGAAATGCACAAACAAATTGAAAAGTCCAAGGATATTGAATAATATTTTGGAACAGTAAATTTTAGATAATAAAACTTCGTTAGAGTCATATTCAATAAATTTTATGGATATATATTTAAATGTAAAGGCAATCGGAAACCCTTCTGTGCCTTTACGTTTTTCATATTAATAGCATAGAATTGTGCATGTAAATAAAACCATATTTTATATATACATATAAACCATAACTTATAATTACCCTTAAAATTACAAATCCATAATTTATTCATATAAGATAAGGATTATTATATTCTATGCCTTTTACAGTTGCAATATTTTTTTGGTTCTTCGTTTAAGCCTCACATTAACTTATCTAATAAAGCGTAACTATTATAAATGGTAATCATATAATAATTATGAAAGTTTCGAGAAAATAGGAGGGCGTCGGGAATGCTACAAGAGGATAATATTAAAATTTTGTTATTTACAATATTATGTATATGTTTTATTTTTTATTTGTTTTTGGGCATTTATAGCTATAAAAGAGATAAAAAATCAAAAATCAACGTAACGTTTTTAATTTTATGCATTTCCGCTAGCATTTGGGCAATGGGATATGCCCTTATGTTAATCTCTTCCAATATAAAAATTGCAAACCTATGGAGAATATTTGCAGCCATAGGTTGGTGCTTTTTTAATGGAATATGGATTTCCTTCATATTTTCTCTTAATAATGCAAGCCAAAAAAAATTCACCTTAAAAATACAGTCTATAGTATATATATCTGCAACAATATTTTTCATAAGTAACTTAATAGGTGACCCTTCTAAAATAGTAAGTAATGAAAGTTATGGTTTTGTGGATAATTTGTATATTAATACAGCTATTGGTAACGTTTTTAGTATCTATATAGCAATTTTATTTATATCAGGTATCGTAATGATATATTTTCAGATTAAAAACACAAAAAAAAATAGAGTTAGAAAACAGATGAAAATTATTTTTATTACCAGTTTAATAACATTCTGCTTGTCTGCAACAATAGATTTGATCTTTCCAATATTGGGCATTTCAGTTTTCCCATCGGCCATTATAATAATGTCTATTTCAATGGGTGGAATATGGCACGCAATTAATAAACATAAAATGATGTCAATTTCTTATGAACTTGTATCAGAATATATTTTTGAAGCTGTAAATGAACCAATTTTCATATTAGGTGAAGATTTTATTGTGAAAAATTGTAATGAAGCAGCACTAAATATAACTGGCTATAGTCGTAAGGACTTAGATCAAAATCCATTTGATACAATAATGGATTATAGAGATTTTAAATTTGATACTATAATGCAAGAAGGATTTATTATTAATATTGAAATTGATTTATTCAGAAAAAATAAAGAAGCTCTCATATGCGAACTATCCGCAACAGTTATATATGATGAATATAAAGATGTTTTAGGAATTCTTATCCTATTACATGATGTTTCTGGAAGGAAAAAGATAGCTGAAATACAAAGAATATATACTTTTAAATTAGAGGAATCTGTATATTATGATTCACTTACAAAACTTTTTAACAGAAAAAAGATGCGAAAAGATGTTGATATATTATTAGTTAACAAAAATGAAAAATTTGCGTTCCTTTTTATAGATTTAGACAAATTTAAAAGCGTTAATGATAATTATGGTCATCTAGCTGGAGATAGTATTCTTAAAACTGTAGCTATAAGATTAAAAAGCATTGTTAGGTCAACGGATACAGTTTATAGAATTGGTGGTGATGAATTTATAATAGTACTAAAAAATTTAAAAGAAATTGCAAATGCTGAAAAAATTGCAATAGCAGTTTTGAAAATATTAACCTTCGCTTTCACCTATAATGAAAACCAATTATTTGTTGGAGCATGTATAGGCATTAGTATATTCCCTGAGCATGGAATTGATGAAGACACATTAAGTAAAAAAGCTGATTTAGCTATGTATGAAGTTAAGCGCAAGGGTGGAAATGGATATAAGATATATTCATTGAAATTGAAAGAAGAAGATTTAGATCCTAATGATATTAATGAACACCCTACGAAAAATTTACTCAATTAGTATTTTACAAAAATCACCCCTTCTATAAACAATTATAATACTTTGTCCAATAAAAGTGGTTCAGTTCAGAATAGCTTCTATTAACTCATATTTTAAATATTAATCTTCGCTTAATTTTTTAAAACAATCTCGTCAAATAATATATGTATGAGATATGTTACTCTACAATTGCCGTTTAGCTTTTAAATTTCACATTTACTAAAATCGGCAATTGCATGAGATATATCTAATCCTTTTGTAAAAACCTATATAAACAATAAATCATTATTATATTCTTTTACCTTTTCTTGTCCATTTAATACTCTTAATCCACCTTGAGCTAATGCTAATAATTCATCTTCACCTGGATAAACTATAACATTTGCTATAAACTTTACTCTATCAGTTATATATTCAACAATAAACTTGCCATAAGCTACTCCGCCAGTTAAGATAATAGCATCTACTTTTCCTGATAAAGCTACAGCGCAACTTCCAATTTCTTTAGCTACTTGATATCCCATAGCTTCAAGCATTAATGTGCTATATTTATCGCCAGCTTCGGCTCCTTTTATTACCTCACGAGCATCATTTGTATTAAGGTATGCTACAAAACCACCTTTTCCATTTATCTTTTTAAGTATCTCATCCAAAGTATATTTTTTACTAAAACACAATCTAGCTAAATCACCTGATGGTAATCCTCCAGCTCTTTCTGGTGAAAATGGTCCTTCGCCATCTAGTCCGTTATTAACATCAATAACTCTCCCATTTTTATGAGCTCCTACTGAAATTCCTCCACCCATATGTGCTACTATCACACTAATCTCTTCATATTTTTTGCCCTGCTCTTTAGCATATCTTTTAGCTACAGCTTTTTGATTTAAAGCATGAAAAATACTTCTTCTATCTAACTCAGGAATACCTGATATTCTAGCTACATCATCCATTTCATCCACAACAACTGGATCAACTATAAATGCTGGAATATCTAATGGTTGTGCTATCTCGCTTGCAATTATTCCGCCTAAATTAGAAGCATGTTGACCTTGCACTCCAACTTTTAAATCATGAAGCATAAGTTCGTCTACATTATAAGTACCGCCTTCAATAGCTTTTAAAAGTCCACCTCTGCCTACTATAGCATCCAAAGTATTTATATCAAATTTTTTCTTTTTAAGTATCTCTATTATATGATCTTTTCTAAATTTCATCTGGTCAGGTATACTTTCAAATCTACCTATTTCCGCTGATGTATGCCTTAATGTTTCCTCTAAAATCTCTTTTTCATCTTCATACACACCTATTTTAGTAGAAGTCGAACCTGGGTTAATTACTAATAGTTTATATGACATATTGTTCCTCCTTTATGTTATAAAGCACATTCAAATAAATAACAAGTTGACATACCAGCAATATAAATATACTTTCTAAATTGCTGGTAATTAAAAAATAATAAGGGATTTCAGCATTTAAATAATCTTATTTATTATATTCAGCAACTAGTGCGACAAGAACTATAGAATGTGATTTTTTTTCAGATGAATCTGCTCTAGAAGTTAATATAACAGGAGCAGAAGTACCTACAAGTAATCCACCATTTTTAGAACTACTACTATAAAGTAATGTTTTGTACATAATATTCGCTGCTTTAATAGTAGGCAATACAAGAATATCGGCTATTTCAATTACTATACTTTGTACATTTTAATAGTTGTAACATCCATTATTATTTAATATCTATATATAGTATTAGCAAATCATACTACTTTTATGCTTAATTGGTTATATTTTACAAATAAAATTGTATTGTTGATTCATTTTTATTAGAAAAATAACATTTCTTAATCAAACTATCTTTGTTAAATTTAACAGCGAATTGAATAAGGCTTAACCTAGTTAAACGCAATAGTATCAGTACATTACAATAAAATTTTATTAAAATTTAATTAGATTCTTGTTAAATTTAACAAAATTTAAATTAATTTAAACTAAATATTTTTAATAAAAAGAGGAATATGGTAATATATGGAGAATACTCTTTGTATATAATTTAGGAGGCGCATATCATGATTTATGATGCATTTAAAATTTCTAAACATTTAAATATCAGTAAAGTAACTGCTTATGCTAAAATGAAATTACCAGAAATAAAACCTTTTATAATTACTCATAATGGTAAATCATGTGTAGATGAAAAAGGTCTAGATGCCATTAAACAGTGTCTAAAATACAATCATAATTCACAAGCAGAATCAGAAGTCGCAGCTACTGATGTCACTCTACTAAAAGAAGACATGGTAGACATACTTAAAGACAATATTGAGTTTATCAAGCAGCAGTTAACTGTAAAAGACGGACAACTTTATGACATTAATAAATTGCTCGAGAATACACAGATTCTATTTAAACAAGAACAAGAGAAAAATAAAATTGTATTGTCATTACCCCAAACTATTAAAGAACACGATATTCAATTGGTTAATACTTTAACTCAATCTCTTGAAAAACAAAGAGCCATATCAGAAGCCGAAAAAGTTCTACATAAGAAAAAGGGAATATTACAAAGATTATTTTATAAATAAAAGAAGGTACTCATCTATTAAAATGAGTACCTTCTTAACGTTTAAAATACTAGCAAATTGTCAAACTATTTATTGAAATTAATAACAAATAGAATTGACTTATAAATACTGCAATATTAGTAAGCTTTATTGTTCTTTTTTACATTTATATTTGTTTAAATTACTGATTAATTATATTAGAATCTGAATATCAAAGTTCATTTCTTATATAAATTAATATTATAGTTTCCAAATTGTTTTACATTACATATTTTTTTAAAACTGACTTATAATAAGGTTATATGATAAATAATTAAACATAAACATTTAACACTTCTATAAATAACATAATCTTTACATAACTATTTGATACTTATACAATAATTTATTGATATAATTACTTTAACGACATTTCAGTTCCTCAAAAGATGATTTAATAAGAATTAAAAAATATATAACAAAGGAGAAAAGCATGTACATTTTAATAAACTTTATAAATGTAATAATGCATATTGATACATATTTAACTTTAATAGTACAACAGTATGGAATATTATCTTACGTTATTCTTTTCTTTGTTATATTCTTAGAAACGGGCCTAGTTGTTACACCATTTTTCCCAGGAGATTCAATGTTATTTGCTGCTGGAGCACTCGCAGGTATTGGATCAATGAGCATCTTCACTCTACTAGTCGTAGGCTATTTTGCATCAATACTTGGGGATACCTCTAATTTCTATATTGGTAGATATATCGGAAGCAAAATATTATCAAATAAAAAAGTAAGATTTATAAATAAAAAACATTTGAAAAGATCCCAAAAGTTTTATAAGCAGCATGGCAAAATTACAATAGTCTTAGCCAAATTTATTCCTATAATAAGAACCTTAGTACCCTTTGTGGCTGGCATTTCGCAAATGAATTATTTTAAATTTATATCTTATAATATGATTGGTGCTGGACTATGGGTAAGCCTTTACTTAGGTGGTGGTTATTTTTTTGGCAACCTATCTTTTATAAAAGATCACTTTTCTTTTGCTTTAATAACTATACTAATAGTCTCATTACTTCCTGGACTTATTGTATTTATTAAAGAAAGGCAAAACAATGATGATCATAATGAAAATAATATACCAAGTACAGAAATTTAAAATCTTTTTTTATTATAAATCAACATTAACTATACAAACAAATTAATAATTTATTCTACATATGTTTTTTAATATATAATAAAGCTACATCATTATTTTATTTTTTTATCATATATTTACACGAGGGGGAGTTTATATAAAAACCTTAATAATTTATAGTACAAAACATGGTGCAACTAAAAAAGCAGCCGAAATGCTAAAAACCAAATTAGCAGGTGACGTGAATATAGTAAATATTATGTTAAAGCCAGCTCTTCAACTTGAAGAGTATGACAACATAATCTTAGGTGGTTCTATTTACATTGGTAAAATCCAAAAGAAACTTTCTAGCTTTATAGGTGAAAATTTACCCCTCCTTTTAGAAAAAAGAATAGGATTATTCATCTGTGCTGCCGAAAAAGATGAGACCCTAGTAGGTAACGAACTAAAATCAGCTTTTACACAAGTTATTTTTGATCATGCAATAGTTAAAGAAGTATTTGGATTTGAACTTGATATGGACAAATTAGGATTTTTTGAAAAGTTCATTATGAGTAAAGTTAAGGGCGTAAAAACTAGCATACACGAGTTATCAGAACCCAAAATTGATATATTCGCAAAAAACATTATTAAGGCTAATCGCTTGTAAAGTGATTAGCTTTTTCAAATTAAATCATCTAATGTAGGACGCCACCAATTATGATTATTTACGCAAAAAGTTATAGTAGCCAATTTATATTTTTTATATAAATTGACTACTAAACAAACCCTAATTCACTTGTTATGTCTGTGATACTGCACCTACTTTCTATTGTAATTGTTTAAATTACACTACACTAGTTAAATTTTGATTGACTATAATAAAAACAATTTGAATATTATATTATACTTTCTTTGTTTCTTTGTTTCTTTGTTTCTTTGTTTCTTTAACTCTTTAATTTGTTAAATCTTAAATCTTAAACCTTAAACCTTAAACCTTAAACCTTAAACCTTAAACCTTAAATCCTGAACCTTAAATCCTGAACCTTAAATCCTAAACCTTAAATCCTAAACCTTAAATCTCAAATCTTAAACCTTAATTTTTAAATGTTTGACTATTGTACTTTTTAAAGGAGAAACAACTTTTTGATTAAATTAATGAATTAGGATTTGTAAGAAGAAGTAGCAACTTATCTTCTTCTTATTTATATACTAACATACTAAATCAAGCTTGTAAAGATGTTTTTTTGAATATTCAGATAATATTTTTTTCTGTCTTAATTTTTAAAATACAAATTTTCGAACCTCCCATTAGTGATAAAAAGAAACCCAGTGGCCTGGCATGCTTAGCTCCTAATAATTATATTATGCCGCAGGTCCACTACTTAATTTTTTCATTTTACTTTTTCTCATTAATTTAAATGCATAAGAAACAATAAATGGACAAAGGATAGCAGATACTACACACGATGCTGCAACTTGTGCTGTTGCTACTGTTGCAATCGCCACTAATGATGGATCTGCTCCTGCAATAATAGCTGGCGTCGCTACAGCATTTCCTGCAGTTGAACCTGTTGCGAGTCCTATTATAGGCTCTTCTTTAAATAATTTTAAAAGTACATACGCTCCTATTCCAGTAAATGAAGCTATTACTCCAAGTAATATTCCAGGACCTCCAGCTTTTACAATAGTTCCAAGATTCATTCCTGCACCTAATGGGAAAGAAAAGAATGGGATTAATAACAATCCACTGCTTCCAAGGAATTTTCTCATATCAAGATCAACATTTCCTAAAATCATTCCTATTAATATTGGAACTAATACTGCTACAAGTGCCATAAAAGGAACTTGAGCAAGTCCTGATGCACCTAATGCAACTAATGTGAAGAATGGGCCATCTTTTAAAGACAATAAAGCATAAGCACCTACATCAGTCTCATCACCATATTGTGAAGCAAGAGATGCATATAATCCACCATTACAATTTGTTAATCCTGAAAGGATTGCAAGTGGTGATAAACCTAATACTCCAGCAGGGCCAAAGACTTTTCCTACAAATATACCAATACCAGCACCTACTATAAATTTTCCTGTTATTAATAGTGCACCTTTTTTTAATGCCTTTGGCGCTAAATTGAAATTAATTTGAGAACCAATTAAAAACATAAAACAAGCCAAAATTGGTGTTGATGCCGCTTTACCAAATAATCCTGTTGTAAAACCACCAATTTTCAAGAATTGCGGGAAAAATGTATTAACTAATACCCCTAAAAAAAGTGGAACAACCATCATACCGCCTGGAATTTTATCGATAGTTCTCTTAATTGGAATTTGCATTGTTTGACCCCCTATTTTTGTTATTTAGAGACATATCTTTCTTTTCAGGTATGTCTCCTTTACTTTACAAATATATCTTTTTATTCTAAATTCTTGCTACGCCTGTTTCTCTTGCTGCTTTTGCAATTGCTTTTGCAACTTTTGCAGCTACATTTTTGTCTAAAGCACTTGGGATTACATTATTTTCGTTTAAATCTTCATCTTTTATATAATTTGCAATAGCATAAGCTGCTGCAAGCTTCATTTCCTCGTTTATTTCTTTTGCTCTAACATCTAATGCACCTCTAAATAACCCGGGAAATACAAGTACATTATTTACTTGATTTGGATAATCAGAACGTCCAGAACCTGCTACCTTTGCACCAGCCTTTTTAGCAACATCAGGCATAATTTCTGGAGTTGGATTTGCCATTCCAAAAACTATAGAATCTTTATTCATTGATTTAACCATTTCAGCTGTTACTATTCCAGGAGCAGATACCCCAATAAATACATCTGCACCTACTAATGCATCACTTAAATTTCCTTTTATGTTTTCTGGATTAGTTATTTCCGTAAGGGCAGTTTTTGCATCATCAATTTTTTTCATTCCTCTGTAAAGTATTCCTACCTTGTCACAGGCAATTAGATTTTTTACTCCTGACCTTAGTAAAAGTTTTGATATTGCTGTTCCTGCAGAACCTGCACCATTAACAACAATTTTTAAATCCTCAAGTTTTTTTCCAACTACTTTAGCCGCGTTGATGAGTCCTGCAAGAACTACAATAGCTGTGCCATGTTGATCATCATGAAATACTGGTATATCTAATAATTTTTTAAGCTTATCTTCTACTTCAAAACACCTTGGAGCACTAATATCTTCTAAATTTATTCCACCAAATCCTGGAGAAATAAGTTGCACGTTTCGAACAATTTCATCTACATTCTTTGTATCTAGACAAATTGGGAAAGCATCTACATTTGCAAATTCTTTAAATAGTATTGCCTTACCTTCCATAACTGGCAATCCTGCTTTTGGTCCTATATCACCAAGACCTAGAATAGCAGTACCATCTGTAACTACTGCAACCATATTACCTTTAGCTGTATATTTGTATACGTTTTCTTCATTCTCATGAATTTTTCTACAAGGTTCTGCAACACCAGGTGTGTATGCTAGTCCTAAATCCTCTCTTGTTTCTACTTTTACTTTTGATTTTATTTCAAGTTTACCTGTATATTTCTCATGCATTTTTAAACTTTCTTCAAAATAATTCATTTAATATCTCTCCCCTTTTTTATATCATTTATACGTTTACACAATTGTTGTTTTTGTTCCTATTGCTTGGTATCATCATAACAACAAATCCAATATAATTAAATATTTAGAAAGTTTAAAAATCTTTGTGGTCATAAAAAAAACTATGTATTAATTTTAACAATATATTATTAAAGACTAAATATGTTATAATTTCTGTAAACGTAACCTATACTCTAAAAGATATAAGAGGTGACATAAATGAAATTAAAGACAAAAATCACAACCACTGTAATAGGTATTTTACTTTTGACTATTGGGAGTATATCTGTACTTTCTTTTAATCAGATGAAAACAATGCTTAAAGACCAATATGGACGTAACCTTCTAGCTATTGCCAATTCTATTTCAATGAGTTACCTTGTGCAAAACTATTTGACTAGTAATAATCAAATTAAGGGAGAAACCTTAGACAATAGGATAGAAGCCATACGAATTAAAACTAAAGTAGAATTTATTGTCGTAATGAACATGAAGGGAGTAAGATATTCGCATCCTACAAAATCAAAAATAGGTAAAATTTTTGAGGGCGGAGATGAAAAACGTGTGCTCACAAAAGGAGAAGAATATGTCTCAGAAGCTAAGGGAAGTTTGGGGCCATCTCTTAGAGTATTTACTCCCATATTTAAAGATGGCAAACAAATTGGAGCAGTTGCTATAGGTAGTCCTATCAGTGAGGTTTATAACGAGATTTATTCAAAGATAGATTCATTTATACCTATCATAATACTTGGATTAATTTTAGGAGTATATACCGCAACTCTTTTATCTTCCAATATTAAAAAGGCTATCTTTGGTTTAGAACCTGAGGAAATTGCCTTAATATTAAAAGAAAAGGAAGCTGTAATTGAAAGTGTTAAGGATGGTATTTTAGCTGTAGATAAAAAAGGAAATGTTACCTTGTTTAATAGAGCCGCTAGTGAAATTCTAGAACTAACTGAGGAAGACATAGGCAAACCTCTTACAAATCTTTCTTATGAACATAAGATTTCTGAAGTTTTAAAATTAGGAAAGTATTTTGAAAATATAGAAATGAAAGTAAGACCTGGTTTAACAATCTTTTGCAAATACAATCCACTTAAAAATGATAAAGATGAAGTAATTGGACTAGTAATGAATTTTAGAGATTTAACTGAAGTTAAAAAAATGGCAGAAGAACTTACAGGAATAAAGAAAATGACTTGTTCCCTTAGAGCGCAAAATCATGAGTTTATGAATAAGCTTCATGCTATATCTGGAATGATACAACTAGAAGAATACACCGAAGCCGTAAAATTCATAACAAATGTTTCTAAAACTAGAAAAGATATCGGTAGCATTCTAACAGGTCAAATCAAAAATGTATCTATTGCAGCGTTGCTGCTTTCAAAATATAATAAAGCTGAGGAAGCTAGAATAACATTTGATATAGATTCAAATTGTAAATTGGATAAACTACCAGAATATATGAGAGAAGACGAATTGTGCTCTGTAATTGGAAATTTAATAGAAAATTCTATTGATGAGGTAAGTACTGATGGCAATGGATTTATACATTTTAAAATTTCACAATTAGAAAATAATTTAAAAATTCAAGTTAATGACAATGGACCAGGCATAAAGTGCGAAATAAGAAATAAAATATATGACATTGGAACTACTACAAAAACAGGTCAGCGTGGTGTAGGTATGTATGTAGTCAAAAAAATCATTGATGAAATGCAAGGTAAAATAGAATTTAGTGTAGATAATGGAACCTGGTGGGATATAAACATTCCAATGAAAAGGAGCCTAAGCCAATGATTCAAGTTATGATTATTGAAGATGATCCAATGGTGCGCGATATCAATACAAAATTTTTGCAAAGAGTTGACGGTTTTTTGTTAATAAAAGCTGCCAGTAATCTTACGCAGGCAAAGAGTTTTATTAAAAAACATAAAGTAGATCTAATTCTGCTTGATATTTACCTTCCTAAAGAAAATGGAATTGATTTTTTAAAATGGATTCGAGCAGAAGAAATTAGAGTAGAAGTTATTTTAATTACTGCCGATAAAACAATTGAAAGAATTCAAGAAGCCTTTCGCTATGGAGCTAGAGATTATTTAATTAAGCCATTCACTTTAGAAAGATTTAAAGAATCCCTATTTAAATTTAAAGATAGATATTCCCAATTTAATAAAATAAGCGAAATTGAACAGACAGAACTGGATAAGTATATTTTAAGTAACAATGATTTAGAAGAAGCAAATAATGGAACTACGGATTTAACAAAGGGATTAAATAGATATACTTATGATATGATATGGCAACAAATCAAACTAATAAGAGAGAAAGGTGAAAAATATATTACTGCAGAAGAATTAGGTGAAACCTTAGGAATTGCAAGGGTCACTTGCAGAAAGTATTTAGAATATATGAACAAAGAAGGAAAAGTTGAAATGTTAATTGAATATGGTAAAATAGGTAGACCACAACACAAATATAAAATAAATTCTGTTACTTAGGGCATCATAATATCTTTTCTACAAATTTATTATCCAAACATACAAATAACCTTGCTAATTCGAAATTATTTATGTTACTCTTTCTAACACAAAAACACTCCTAAATTTCAGGAGTGTTTTTACTATTTATTTCTGCATTAAACTATTACAATTTTATGAAAGATCAAGTTTATTGTCTATTAAATAAGAAGTAGAAATAAAAAATCCAACAAATGTAAGGATATCAAATAACCCACTTGCTATATTCATACTTGATGCTCCACCTGAGCTTGAAAAATCAGAATTTAATATATCCTTAGAACTTATTGAAAAATTATTAAGGTTAAGTGTTTGAGGAAATAGAGTTGAGAGTTTTAATGATATCCAACCTATTACCATAGATACAGCTATAAAAATAATAAAAGAACCTATTTTGCCTAGTTTTTTACCTTTTAAAGCCACTTTCCCAATAACCATACAAAAGTATACAATACTTAAGAACGAAACAATCATGTATATATAACTAATCAAATAATATATTACTTGACTTATTTTTATATCTTTAAAAAAGCTAAAATCTATTTTGTCTGTCACAGCCAAATAACTCATTATACCAGCTACTAAAAAAACAATTGATATTTGTATTAAAGAGGTTATAAGCCTTGATGCAATTATTGACATTCCAGATTGTGGAAGTGTAAATAATAAATATCCTGAATCCTCATACAAATACTTACTCATTATTTTTAATGACGCTATAAATATTACAATTACTGCTCCAATAGTTAAACATGTAGACAATGCTGGTACCGCAATATTCCAAGTACCTTTTTTTGTCATAATAAGCAAGTTAGCAATTATAACTGTTATACATATACCAACTATGGTTAAAAAATTTGCTCTTAATTCATATTTTACAAGCTTAAACATTATTGAAATACCTCCCTATACAATTCATCAATTGACTTTTCTCTTGTCATACGTAGCTCTTCTGCATTACCTTGCAATATAATCTCTCCATCAGATATAAATGCTACATCATCAAAAATTCTTTCTATATCATTTACAAGATGTGTTGTAATTATCATTGAACTATTTTCACTAAAGTTGCTAACTATAGCATTTAATATTTTTTCCCTTGCAGTTGGATCTACTCCCCCAAGTGGTTCATCAAGTATATAAAGTTTAGCAGATCTCGAAAGTACCAATGTTAGTTTTAACTTTTCCTTCATTCCCTTTGATAAACTTTTTACAACATCATTTTCGTCAAGATTCATAAACTCAAGTAACTCCTTTGCCTTCTTTACATCAAAATCATCATAGAAATCTTTAAAATACATTACTGCATCCTTTACTTTCATCCACTTTAGAAGATACTCATTATCAGGCAAATATGAAACTATAGACTTTGTATATACACCTGGTTTTTGACCATCTATAAGTATTTCTCCCGATGATGGATGGAGTATACCTGCTGCTATTTTTAAAAATGTAGTTTTACCACTACCATTAGGCCCAAGCAATCCTAAAATTTTTCCTGGTAATATATTTATATCTAACCCACGTAAAGCCTTTTTATGCATATATGATTTACATATTTTCTTAGATTCTAGTATGTTATCCATTTTGTTTTACCTCCATAGTTTCTTTTGAAACAAATTTTATTATTTCATTAGATGTAAAGCCTAAGCTTTTCATTCTAAGTATAAAAGAATCAATAACTTCCTTTGCCATATCCTTTTTTAAATCATCCACCATGCTTTCTTTCTCTCCAACAAATGTTCCAGTACCTCTTTGAGTATAAACAATTCCTAGCCTTTCAAGCTCTTGATAGGATCTTTGAAGAGTATTAGGATTTACATTTAAATTAGATGCCATTTCTCGTACGGATGGCAATTTATTCTTTGATTTTAACTTTCCAGTTACTATATCCATTTTTATCAAATCCACTATTTGTAAATATATAGGTGCTTTATCATTAAATTCTTTATTCAAAATTTCAACTCCTTTCATAAATTACATCAATGTCCTAGTGAACTATATTAATAGTACACTAGGACTTTGATAGTGTCAATACAAACATTATACAAAATTTATATATATTTATACCAAAACATCTTTTATTTTTAATTTAATGACATTGTTTTTTATCAAATTTATCTTGTAATGCCAAACCTTAAGTTCTATTTTTATCCCTTATCTATAAGGTATTACACTAAATTTTTAAATAAATAATCTTAATCATTTTTCATAAAATATTTTTACCGAAAAATAGAATATCAGCATACTATGTGGTGAAGTTCTATATCTAAGAAACTTTTAAAATTAAGGAAGGTGCATTTAATGAGTGAAACAGATAATAATTCAATAAATAATCAAATCGCAAGGTATATAAAAAAAATATTGTTGCTTGGGAGAGTGTATTTTATGAACGGGAATGATAATGACTTGGCTATAGATAATGACTCTGACAAAGAATATATAATTGCTGATAGAGATAGGGATAGAGATTGTTATGATGATGACTATTGTTGCTGCCATCACTACCACCGTAGATGTGTAACTGGAGCTACTGGATCTACTGGTGCTATTGGAGCAACTGGTGACAACGGTGTAACTGGTGCTACTGGAGACATTGGAGCAACTGGAACTACAGGAGACGTTGGAGCTACTGGTGATATCGGTGCTACTGGAGCAACTGGTGACAACGGTGTAACTGGTGCTACTGGAGACTTTGGAGCTACTGGAGCAACTGGTGACAATGGTGTAACTGGTGCTACTGGTGACGTTGGAGCTACCGGAGCTACTGGAGACAATGGTGTTACTGGTGCTACTGGCGACAATGGCGTAACTGGTGCTACTGGTGATGTTGGAGCTACTGGTGCTACTGGTGATAACGGTGTAACTGGTGCTACTGGCCCTGGTCTTAATTCGTATTTAAATGGTGTTATAACAGGAACTACTGTAGGAATTGCAGTTAACGATACAATTCTATTTGACACTGTAAATGTTGTAGGAACTGATTACACTTACACTCCAGGAGCAGGAATCTTTACAATTAACACAACTGGAGTTTATGTATTCGACTGGAAGGTAAATGTTACTCCAAATCCTGGAACAGTTTCTATACAAATAGATTTAGTAAAAGCTTCAGATTTATCTTTTGTTGGTGGTATATCTGTTATCGCAACAAATCCGATTTTAAACGGAGCTAGCATTGTTTATGCTGCAACAGCAGGAGAACAGTTAAAATTTGTTAACACATCAAGCGGTCCTATTAGTATAGTATTAGTAGGTATAAGTAGGTATAAGTGGACCAATTGGAACTATAACTTCTTTCAGAATTCTTTAAATGACTAAAATAGATTTTAAAACAATAATATGATTAAGCCACAAAAAGCTATATTTTCTCCGGTAGGAGTTAAGCTATTTCAAATTTTAGGCTATGCCTCTTGAAAATATTGTAAATTAATATGAAAATTTCAAT
>NZ_JAHLEC010000065.1 GCF_018861705.1 Clostridium psychrophilum
TATTTTTGCAAAACATAGTAATCCTCCTCTACGTACTGATTTTGATATTATTATATCATAATTACTACGTTTGGAAGTAATTACAAGCTTTTTGTGGGATAATCATGTTATTAATTAAAATTTATTTTTTATAACATTCCTTAAATAATATTAATTTCCTAATGTTGCCACCATAATTGCTTTTATAGTATGCATTCTGTTTTCAGCTTCATCAAATACTATTGAAGCAGAACTTTCGAATACCTCATCAGTAACCTCAACACCATTCATTCCAAATTTTTCATATATATCTTTTCCAACTTTTGTTTTTAAATTATGAAATGCTGGCAAACAATGCATAAATTTAGTATTCTTGTTTCCAGTTAAATCCATCATTTCTTTATTAACTTGATATGGCTTTAACAGATTAATTCTTTGAGCCCAAACTTCATCTGCCTCACCCATAGAAACCCAAACATCTGTATATATAACATCTGCATCTTTTACTCCCTCAGCCACTCTATCTGTGATAGTAATGTTGCCTCCTGTTTCTTTTGCAATTTCAATACATTTATTAACTAATGATTCCTCAGGAAATAATGAAGTTGGTGTAACTATTCTAAAATCCATTCCCATCTTAGCCGCTCCTATCATAAGAGCATTTGCCATGTTATTTCTTCCATCTCCTGTATAAACGAACTTAATTTGATTTAATGGTTTTGTAAAATGTTCCCTTATAGTTAGAAAGTCAGCAAGAATTTGAGTTGGGTGATCCTCAGTAGTTAATCCATTCCATACTGGAACTCCAGAATATTTTGCTAACTCCTCAACTACTTCTTGAGCATATCCTCTATATTCAATACCGTCGTACATTCTTCCTAGAACTCTCGCTGTATCTGCAATTGATTCTTTTTTACCCATTTGGCTTCCTGTTGGTCCAAGATATGTAACATGTGCCCCTTGATCAAGTGCTCCAACTTCAAATGAACATCTTGTTCTAGTTGAATCTTTCTCAAATAATAAAACTATGTTTTTACCTGTTAATGTTTGCTTTTCTGTGCCTGCATATTTAGCTCTTTTTAAATCTCTAGCTAAATCAAGAAAATAATTAATTTCTTTCGGTGAAAAGTCCATAAGTGTTAGAAAGTTTCTGTTTCTTAAATTAAACATAATAAATTCCCCTCTCAGTTCTTATTTGTTATTTTAATTATAATAATGTACCATTATCAACAAAATTTCAATACATTTCTACCATTATAACAAATCTTCTCTATTAAATGGCATAGACATACATCTTGGCCCTCCTCTGCCTCTCGATAATTCACTTGAGGGAATTTGGATTACTTTTATATTGTTTTTATCTAAAATCTCATTAGTAACATAATTTCTCTCATAAGTTATTACTTTCCCAGGGGATATAGCTAATGTATTTGATCCATCATTCCATTGTTCTCTTGCTGATATGACTTTATCTCCACCACCACAGCGCAACAAAGTAATGTCTTTTTTTAAATATTTAGAAAGTATTTTTTCTAAACTACCTGTTTCTTCTTTAGCTATTAATTCTCTATTTTTGTAGTCATAAGTTAATGCTGTAACTCTTAATGTACCTTCTATCCCTGGATGAACAGTAAATTTGTCATAGTCTATCATTGTAAATACGGTATCTAAATGCATAAATGCTCTAGTTTTAGGAATATCAAAAATTAAAATTGTTTTAAAACTTTCTCCATTTTCAAATATATTTTTAGCCATATTTATAACTGCTTCTTTATCTGTCCTTTCACTATGTCCAATTGCAATAACTTGTTTTGATAAAATTAATTCATCTCCACCTTCAATGTTATATGTATCATTTCTATCGCACCACAACTTAATACCTGAATCTTTGAGCTCTGGATGATACTTGAAAATATACTTTCCAAATATCGTTTCCCTTCTTCTAGTTTTAGTCTTCATAGAATTTAAACTTATTCCACTCCCAATACATGCAAAAGGATCACGTGTAAAATATAAATTTGGCATAGGATCCATTATAAATGGATATTCATCATAACATTCTTTGATTTCTATTTCTTTTTTCCTTATTCCTGCCATCACCTTATCTATCATTTTTATATCTGACAATGAATACAAATAATCTTTTAATGATGTTATTGTCTTAACCTCATTTATACCACATTCTGCTATGACTTCATTTAGAAATAGCTCTTTAACTTCTGGATTTTTTACTGCCTCTGCCGCTAGCTTTTCAAGGTATAATGTTTCAACACCATTTTCCTTTAATATTTTAGCAAAATTATCGTGTTCCTGCCTTGCAACTTTTAAGAATGGAATATCATCAAATAAAAGTCTTTCTAAATATTCCGGTATAAGATTTTCAATTTCTCCACCAGGTCTATGTATAAGAACAGTTTTTAAATTGCCTATTTCTGAATAAATGTTTATTTTTCTCTTATCCATATCCTCTTACCCTCCACTTAATATACGATTTTTGTACCAGACACACCCATTAATGCTTCTTTAGCTTTTGATAATGATGCTATAATCGCAGTCCTATTTTTATTATTCATTATAAACTTTTTACACGCCTCAACCTTTGGAAGCATACTGCCTGGAGCAAATTGCCCTTCATCAATATATTTATTTACTTCATCAATAGTAATTTTCACAAGTTTCTTTTGATTTGGCTTATTAAAGTTTATACATACTCTATCCACCCCTGTTAGTATTAAAAGAACATCAGCATCTAATATTTCTGCCAAAATCCCTGCAGCAAAATCTTTATCTATAACTGCTGCAACGCCCTTAACCATAGTACCTTCGCGAATAACAGGTATACCTCCACCTCCACATGATATAACAATATTGCCCTTATCTACTAATTGTCTTATTATATCCTTTTCAATAACATCAATAGGTTTGGGAGACGCAACAACCCTTCTATATCCTCTGCCAGAATCTTCTCTCATTATATAACCGTGCTCTTTTTCTAACTTTTCTGATTCCTCTTTTAAATAAAAAGATCCAATTGGTTTTGTTGGATTTTTAAAGCCTTCGTCATCTTTGTCTACTACTACCTGAGTCACTAATGTAGCTACAGTCTTATTTATACTTCTGTTTCTTAATTCTTCACCTATGGCATTTTGAAGATGATATCCAATGTATCCTTGTGAAAAAGCTCCACATACATCAAATGGAAACAATACATTTGACTCATCAAATTTTTGAGCTGCTTCAACTGATGCAACAATTTGACCAACTTGAGGGCCATTACCATGAACAATGGATATTGTATGGCCTTCTTCTATGAGATCAACTATAGATTTAGCTGTTTCCTTACAAGTCTTAAGTTGCGACTTACACGTTTTGTCTTTAGGATCTGATTGAAGTGCATTACCACCTAATGCTAATACTATTTTCATCAATAAACCCTCCACATTATCTTTTAATTTATACACTAATATAAATTCACCAATATTTTTATATTATCCTCTTATACAATTCTTGTCAACCACTGTAATTTCATAATATTTGCATATATATTCTTCCCATTTTGTACTAATTTATTAAAATTCTTTGCTAACTTAATAAACTTTTTAAAAAACTTAATATCAATTGTATAAATATATATATTTAATGAATATTCTTTATAAAAAAATAAAAAGATCTCCTTTTTAAGAGATCCTTTATTTTAATATTATATTTAGTTTTTATAATCTGCTACAATTTTTTGTACTAATTTTTTTATTGCACTAGCTTGTGATACTAATGTCATTACAACCAAAAACACCGATATTCTTTCCTCATCACTCTCCTTTAAATTCAACGAGTTAATTATTTGTTGTAATTTTGTCCTATCGCAAAACGAATTTTTCTCAAAGTTATCAATACTTTCTTTTTGCATGTCAGAAAAAATCTTATATGCATCTTCCCATGAAATAATGTCATCACTTCTATCATTAATTTCATTGAATGCTAAACTAAATACTTTTTTTATTTCTTGAGCAGTAAGAATAGGTCTCATATAACTAAGTAACACTAATTGAGCAAGATGTAATTTCGTATAACCTCTTTTCTTTCTATCCTCCGGTTTAGATATAACTCCACTTTTTATATAATTCTGCACTATATTATTAGTATAATTATCAGCATCAAACTTATCATTTAAGTAATCTACAACTTGGGATAGAAATAAATCATACTGAGGTAATTCTTCATACGTAATTATGCTATTTTCTGATAATGATTTTGATAATAAATTTATATTCTCTACACTAAATCTAGACTTATGCATCATTTATCCCCTTCCATAAATTAATAACCCAAATAAAATACTTTTCTTGTATAAATTTACAAATTTATATCTACTTATATTATAAGGTATGTATAACCTATTACAAGTTTTTTCAAAATTTTTATATTTGAACTTTTATGAATATCGTTAATAACTAGGCTTTATAAACAAGAACTAATATTTCTTATTATATTACAAATTTTTCATGTAAAATTTGATTTAATTCACACTTAATATTTCAAATAGCTAAATTTTAAACATTATAATTAAGTTATCCACAGTTTTTAACATTTAATCAACAGAAGTTGTGGATAATTCACTTTAATTTAAAAGCCTTGTTTAAAGGCTTTTACATATTAAATGTAATTTTGACAACTTTCTTATCCACACATATTATTATTCTCTGTGTATAACCTGTTAATTTTATGTGGAATAAACAGTATAAAATCACTTATCTTCCTTCAATTATCATCTTTTTCTGCTATTTACATTTTATATTATTTAGCTAAATAATTATATCAAATTAAATCCTCTAAAGTTATGTTTTCGTTTACATTTTTATTTTAATATTCTGTTATTTATTATAAGTATCTATGTATAACTATACCACTTTGCTTAATTTATTACACCAAAAATTTATACATATTTATATATATATTATATTTTGTCTATTGATTTTGTATTTTGTCTGTTGATTTTGTATTTTTTGTAAAATATAAAATCATACCTCTACCTTAATTTTAAGAAATACAAAGTTAAATCGTTGCTTTCCTTAAATATGCTCTAGATGTAAATGCCCCTCTTCTTAATCTAAGAAGAATAATTATTACTACTAATCAATATATCAGACTATCCTGAGCAAACAAACATCCATATCTTTTACTACTAAAAAAACAGGCTATTAAAAATAGCCTGTATACATTCAATATTACTTAACTCTTCTTGCAGTGAGGTAATCCCCTCTTGTTAATGCTGATATCTTAATCACATCTCCAGTACGAGGTGCATGAATATACGAGTTATTACCTACATACATACCCACATGATGTGGATTTGATTGTGTGCCAAAGAATATTAAGTCCCCTGCTTGTAACTGATCTCTGGGCACATAAGATCCTTCATTTATTTGTGTAAATGTAGTTCTGCTCAATGAAACACCGAAATGAGCATATACATATTGCATAAAACCAGAACAATCAAAATATTTAGGTCCAGCAGCTCCCCAAACATATGGCGTTCCTAAAAAATTACTAGCATAAGAAACTATTGAATTAGAGTTAGCTGGTGCTGATAAACCTCTAGATGCTGTATACTTAGGTGCATTTTCTCTTACTTTTTGGATCTGCTTCATAGTAGCAGCTACGACTGCCTGTCCATCATTAACCTTCCCAGCATATGATTGTTCTTCATTTTTAGCTTTTAAAATTAATACATCTTGCGCTTGTTTATTTTCTTTAAGTTTATTTAGTTTATTTTGATTATCAGATTTCAATGACACAAGTTTAGATTTTTGAGTTTCAAGCATAATCTTTTGTTTTTGAATTATATTTTTTTTAGTTTTTAATTCACTAATCATTTTCTTATCATATTCCATTATTCTTTTAATATTTTCAGTCCTTGAAATAAAATCTTCTATGCCTTTAGAATTCAATAAAACTTCTACATAGCTACCCACACCACTCATATAAATACTTCGCATTCTCTTATTAAATAAGTCTTCTTCTATTTTAATATTTTTCTCTGCAACTTGTATACCTTTTGTTGTTTTTCCTATTTCTTTCTCCGTTCCACCTATCTTAATATTAGCTTTATTTACTTCTGCATACATTTTCTCTATGTCTGAATCTAATTGTTCAATAGAAATTTCCATATTATCAATATTGGTTTGTGCCTTACTATATGCATCGTTTTGATTACTAAGCTTATCCGATAATGGATTTGCTAGTACAGGCATACTTATAGTAGCCACCAATCCAATTGTTACTATTAATGATAGTATTTTCTTTCGCAATGCAATTCCCCCTATAACAAAATATATGTACTTATACATTTTACTTGTTTTTATATTAAGACTTTAAAATCAATGGTTTTAGTATAACATGATTATATAAAATATCTCAATAAAAACATCGTATAAATACACTGTTAATGTTTATAGGTTAGTACTAAATATTTACAATAATCTTTCTAAAATATTCTTTAATATACTTTTATGTATTAAATATCCAGAGAGTGCTTGTATACTTCTGATTTAGGCATAATTCTATCTTTTGCAACTTTTTTTATTGCATCTTTTTTACTTATTCCTTCATCTATATATTTTAGTATATGTTCCTCTATAGTTAAAGAATCCCACTTAGCCCTCTCATCTTTTTCTATGTTTTCCTTACTCTTTCCATCAATTACTAACACATATTCACCTCTTGGTGAATTGTTTTGATAGTATACTACAGCTTCTTCTAACGTTAACCTGATTATTTCTTCATACAGTTTTGTAAGTTCTCTGCACATTGAAATCTTTCTATCACCTAAATTTTCATGTAAAAACTCTAGAGTATTTAAAAGTCTATGAGGAGACTCATAAAATATTAAAGTTTCACTCCTATCTATTAAATCACTAATGATTGGCTTTCTATCTTTATTCTCCCTAGGTAAAAATCCTCTAAATATGAATTTTGTAGTGTCAAGGCCTGAATATACAAGAGCTGTAGTAATTGCTGTTGCTCCAGGTAACACCTCAAACTCTATTTTTCGTTCTATGCATTTTAAAACTATTACACTTCCAGGATCTGATATTCCAGGAGTTCCCGCATCACTAATTATAGCTATGTTTTTGCCTTCTTTTATTTGACGTATAATGTCTTCGCTTCTTCCTTGTTCATTATACTTATGATAACTTATAAGTGGCTTTTTTATATTAAAATGATTTAAGAGTTTTATACTTTGCCTTGTATCTTCTGCAGCTATAATGTCTACATTATGTAACACTTCTAATGCTCTAAGAGTAATATCCTTTAAATTTCCTATTGGTGTTGGGACTAAGTATAATTTACCTGTCATTGCTATCATCCTTTGCTTTAGTATTTGCATTGATTCAATCTACATTAAATATTTTTTTATATGTCTGTATCTGAACTATACATATTATTGATTTCTTGAGTATACCCACCATCTTCTGTGTGGATATATAGAGGAGATTCCCATTTTAAAAATGCGCCACCATCTCTCTGTCCTTCAATTAACACAATATTGGGTGCCTTGTTTACACTAGGATGCACCATTCTTATACGTTTAGGTTCAATTCTATGTTTTCTCATAGTACACAAGATATCAGCTAATCTATCTGGCCTATGAACCATATAAATCCGTCCATTATTTTTAAGCAAAATTCTAGATGCAATTATTACATCTTCTAATGTACAACAAATCTCGTGTCTCGCTATAGCATCCTTATCGTTTAAACTTATTAAGCCTGAATTATGAAGTTTATAAGGTGGGTTAACTGTAACAATGTCTGCCTTTGGAATACTTTTAATAAGTTTTATATCTTTTAGGTCTCCATTTATAAATTTAATTTTATTTTCTAAATTATTATATTGAGCAGAGCGATTAGCCATATCTACAAATTCTTCTTGAATTTCTATACCTATTAAATCACTTGCATCTGTTTTGCCTGCTAATATGAAAGGTATTATTCCTGTGCCAGTGCATAAATCAACAACTTTAAAGTTTCTTTTTACCTTAGCAAAATTAGCAAGTAGCACTGCATCTACACCAAACCTAAAGGCATGTTTTTTTTGAATAACATGAATACCCTTTAATTGAAGATCATCTAAAGTTTCATCTTTTCTTAAAAACTCCATTATGCATCTCCTTTCCATAGAATTTTCCTTCAATGTATACCTACAACAAAAGAAGTATACCTCATATATTATTGCTAAATCAAGAGAAAATGTAATTTGTTATAAAACTACTATTAGTGACTATAGTTGAATATATATATTATTATATAATAATCGAATTTAATGAGGTTAAAAATGCAATTAATATTGTTTCCTTTTAAAAGTATAGTTTTCAATAAAAACTCAGTGTTATTAGATGCATCTTTCTTGCTCAGTTTAATATATGACGATGACATCAAGCATAGTGATTGTTTATCTTGTTTAAAACAACTTTCTGAGGGAAGTTGTGTATTTTACACTACTAGTATCATATCAGCTGAAGTTTTAAATAAAATACTATATAAACTATTTATTAGTGATATTCAATGTAAAATAAGCAATGAAACTCCTTATAATTCATTAAATAACATTAGAGCTATAACTAATAGCTTTAGCCGTCATGATACAAAAATATTAAAAGAAAAGAAGAAAGACAGACTCATTCACATTCCATACAAACGTTATTTTGATAATATCTCTAAAAATTCTATGAAAAGAGATTTACTAAACATATATTATAATAAATCTGTAGAGATAATCTCAGAATTAGAAAAAATTATAAATATAAAATATCTTAACATTTCTGAAGAGTGTATACTTTTAGTTAAAACCTTTATGTGTGAAAGCTTATTGTCCGTTAATGATGCTTTCCATATTGCTACAGCTGAACACAATAATATAGATTATTTATTGACCTTAGATGGTGATTTTATTTATGCTGAGAATAGTAAAATGAAGATACTTAAAATTTAAAATAACGTTGTTTTAATTTCACTTTAAAAAAAGTGTATTTTTGATTATCTCAAAATACACTTTTTTTAATTACTATTTTGGAATGTTGATAAGTGTTCCATCTTTTATAGAGTTTTCATTTGTAATTTTATTTGATTCCTTTAACATTTTTATTGCTTGTTTTACATTATAAGAAGGCATCTTGCTTTTAGCAATTGAATATAATGTATCCTGCTTTTTAACATTGTATTTATTAGAACTAACATTTGTAGCTACCGTACTAACTTTTGCATCTACAGTAGTAGCTGCCTTATTTGATGTTTTAATTGATAATTCATAAGGGATTACTATCTTTTGACCTACTGCAATCTTATACGAATCATTCATATTATTTCTGTTTTTAATAAATTCTACAACCTTGCCTTCATTATAACCAGGCATGTGTGTTTTTACTATACTAAACACTGTATCATTTGCTTTAACAGTAT
Organism: Clostridium psychrophilum; assembly: GCF_018861705.1. GTDB lineage: Bacteria > Bacillota > Clostridia > Clostridiales > Clostridiaceae > Clostridium_AD > Clostridium_AD psychrophilum. Next base: position 9,438 of record NZ_JAHLEC010000065.1, read on the forward strand.
ATATACCGATATTAGTTTTATCATTTGTATAAGCAGCATCCATTTCATTAACGCTCTTAACCTTTGTATTTTCATTACTATTAGGTATGGCATTATCACCTTGTGCTATACTGTCATTAGATGATGTACTATTAGAAACATTTTGTTGTCCCCCAATAAATCTAACTGCAAAAAACACTCCTAAGATTACTACAGCAATTGTAGATATACTAATTATTCCTTTTTTTAAATCCATATTTAAAACCCCTTCCATATTTTAAAATTAATTGTTTATATTTGAATTATCGACATAAAATAAAGATTTCATACAAGTAATACAGTTTTCTATTACTATGGTTTATATATTACATTTTCTTTGATTTATATGAATTTGACCACTAAAAATTAGGCTGCTAACTTTTGCTTATAAGTTAACAGCCTTTTCATATTAGTATTTAATAGTTTATAATTTTTATCTTTTTTCTATTTGTATTTTTACTTCTTCACCTGTCATTCCATTTGCATCAATGATTGGAACACTTGATATAGTTTCATCTACTCCCATAACATTTTGATTTCCACCTGTAACAACAACTGCATCGTACTTATTTAAAAAATTACCTGCATTCTTTTTTCTATTATCAAATTCTTTTACTATATATCCTTCTTCTGATAAATAGTCTTTAATTGGATTTAGCCCCATTTGAACTGCTATTTTCTTCATATTTATCTCCTCCTTTTATAGATATTATCTCCTATTTTAAAATGTATATTCAATTGAAATCATTTACGATTTATTAATCCATATAAAATAAAAGGATCAGAGAAAATTTCTCTCCGATCCTTTTATTTTACTGAGTATCCTGCATCTTCAATTAATTCAATTAAATTATCTAATGAAATAAAATAATTATCATATATAATTTCTATCTCTCTATCTTCACTATTTATTCGGCAAGCAATTACTCCTTGATTATTTGATATTGCAAAATTAATATTGCTGATATCCTCTGAAGTAATCATATTGAATACTTTTATAGCTGACTTCATGTTTGCCCCCTATTTGTCCTTAAATAGTTCCTTTATTATATATGGATTCTCAGGATTGTCAGATTTCTCATCAAGTTTTGTTTTAACCTGTTCTACATTTACAGCATCTTCATATCTCCCAGTAATTAATGTTAAGTCTTCTATTTTAACCTCTACAATTTCTTCATCACTACCGTTCAATTTCATCTTAATTTTAACAGATTCTTTTACAACACTATTCCCAATAACTTCAGCTCTCCCATAAGGTGTATCTACTACAGATCCTACTGTTGGTAAAGTTCTTCTTATTTTTTCATAGGTATCTTGCTCATAGTTTAAACAACACATGAGTCTTCCACAAATACCGGATATTTTTGTAGGATTTAGTGATAAATTTTGTTCTTTTGCCATTTTTATAGAGACTGGTGCAAATTCTCCTAAAAAAGTTGAGCAACACATAGGTCTGCCACATGGTCCAAGCCCACCTACCATTTTTGCTTCATCCCTAACACCTATTTGCCTAAGTTCTATTCTGGTTCTAAATACTGCTGCTAAATCCTTTACTAACTCACGGAAATCCACTCTTCCATCGGCTGTAAAGTAAAATATAACTTTATTATTATCAAAAGTATACTCTACATCTATAAGTTTCATATCAAGTTCATGTTTATGTATCTTCTCTAAGCATACCTCATATGCTTCTTTCTCTTTCCTTTTGTTTTCACAATCTTTTTCTGCATCTCCATCTGTTGCCTTTCTAATAACACTTTTTAGAGGCGAAACTATATCATCTTCCTTAATTTCTTTTATTCCAATAACACATTCTCCAAATTCTATACCTCTTACTGTTTCAACAATAACTTTATTCCCTTTTTGGATATCTATATCATTAGGACTGAAATAATAAATTTTGCCAGCCTTTTTAAAACGTACTCCTATTACTGTAACCATATTAAACCTCCTGCATTTTAAATAGCATTAATTCAAACGCTAACCCTGGGTTAACATTTCTAACTAAATTTTCTCTTGTATAATTTATTATATCTATGATACCATTTAATTTGTTAAATGAGAATATATTAGCTAGTTCCTTTATACTTGGTAACTTATCTATGTTAATAATTAAATTTTCTTCTTCAATTTCTTTATATATTATAGTATCCCTAATATACGAAAGAAATGTAGTTAATATTTCTTCAAATTTTTCCTTTTGATTGGATAACTTTTTTTCATACTTAATTATTTCTTCAGTTTTTACTTTGTTAAGATTAAGTAATATTTCCAAGGTAATATCTCTAATATCTTTAAAATTACTATCTTCAATAAATTTTTCAGCTTTTCCAGGAATTCCATCACTAAAAGCTACAATAACTTTTATTTCATCTAAAGATAACTCAGAATAATTTATATTTAAGAATTCTTTCATTTCATCTGCTTTTAAACTCTTTAGTTTATGAATTTGACATCTTGATTTTATTGTATCCAATATAACTTCAAGATTTTCACATAACAACAGTATAGTAACATTTTTAGGTGGCTCCTCAATTGTTTTTAAAAAAGCATTTTGAGCCTGCACAGTCATTTTATGAGCATCGTAAATAATAATTACCTTTTTATCACCCTCAAAGGGTTTCTTATTAATTTCTTCTATTAATGTTCTTATGGAACTTACACCTATTGTGCTTTTATTTTTTTCTATTCGCCATTCTACTAAATCAACATATTGCCTATCCTCAGTTTTCCCCAAAATCTTTAATCCTATATTCCGAGCTAATATGCTTTTTCCTATCCCATCTTCTCCAACTAAAAGATGAGCATGTGATAACTTATCTGATTTTATAGCTTTACTTATTTGATTCTTTATACTATTATGACCTATAATACTTTCAAAACTCATTTTAGTCCTCCATGAATAGAAGCAAGTATAGATTTATATATACTTGCTTCTACTTAGTTACACCTTTATATATTTATCTACATCGACTACAAATACGTTAGCCCCACCTACATCTACTTCAATAGGAAATGGCATATAAACTCCGGTAGATCCAGCTACAGGTGATGGTGATGATATTATTTGCTTTCTTTCCTTACATACTTCTTCGATAATAGCTAATACTTCATCAACCTTTTCCTTCTCTACACCTATCAATAATGTTGTATTTCCTGATTTTAAAAAGCCTCCAGTAGTAGCTAGTTTCGTAACCCTAAAACCCCTATCTGTTATTACTTCAATTAAATCATTGGCATCATCATCTTGCACTATTCCAATAACTAATTTCATTTAACCCCATCCTTTCTATAATATTATTTTTTTAATCATATTTATTATATCTCTATGAACTTCATCAATATTTCTATTACCATCTATAACTTCTATTTTATCATATTTTCTGCATATATCCATGTAACCATTAAAAACTTTTTTGTGAAATTCATTACCACTGTTTTCCATACGGTCCAAAGTCTTTTGCATTTTCTTCCTTTTTAATCCCTCTTCATATGGAATAGTAATCATAAAAATCAAATCAGCTTCAAGTCCATCGAGTGCTGCTTCATTAATACTCTTTATTCTTTCTGTACCAAGACCACGTCCAATTCCCTGATACACCATTGACGAATAGACAAAACGATCACATATAACTATTTTACCCTGGCTTAATGCTGGTTTTATAATATCATTAACTAATTGTGCCCTTGAAGCGGCGTAAAGTAATGCCTCGCACATATAACTCATATTACAATTAGCATTATCCAATATTATATTTCTTATTTTTTCACTTATTTCTGTGCCACCAGGTTCTCTAGTTCTTACTACCTCATATCCTAATTCTTTCAGATACTTTTCTAGCAATTGTATCTGAGTAGTTTTACCCGAGCCATCTGGACCTTCTAATGCTATTAGCCAACCTCTTTTCATTTAATTCCCTCCATCAATATGTACTTATTGATGTAACAACATAATTTCTATCTACTTTTCTACTGTTGCTACTTTCCCATTATTAATCCCAAGCACTGTTACATTGCATTGTACGTAGTATTCTATTACAGCTATAGTTTTCTTACTTAATCTTTCTCCAGGCACTACAATAGGTATACCTGGTGGATATGGGACTATTTCTACTGCACTTATTTTATTTTCTGAATCTTTTAATTGTAAAGTAGTCTTTTTTCTATCCATTACTTCATATGGAAACATAGTTGATATTGGTATATCATACTTCATCAAACTTATGTACTTATCTTTTAAATCGTTCATATCACAGTTTTTTAAAACTATATATAAATTTTGAAAATCTTCCTGTGTATTAAAAGGTGAAAATATTAGAATTACATTTCTACTGTCACTCATTTCAGCTTGAATTTTGTTTACTCTTAAGTATTTTAATAACTTATGACCACTATACCCTTTAGGCACATTTAATATATACCTAGTTAAATCAATAGTGTAATTATTACTCCCATGAGAGTAATTCAACGTTGCATCCTGTAAATCTTTTTCTCCTATAATATAAAATTTTCCTAAGCTATTAATTTTTTCTCTATATAATACACATAACTTAATTAACTCTCCATAATCACTCTCACCATATTCTTGAATATAATATCTTGCATAATCCATAGAACACAAAAGCATATATGATGGACTAGTACTTAGGAATGCACTTACATAAAAATCTACCTTACTAATATTTACTCCTTTACCTACATGTAAAAAAGCTGTTTGTGTTAAGCTAGGTAGTGTTTTATGAGCACTCATAACTACCATATTCGCACCCATCTTCAATGGATTTTCAGGTAATAATTTATTAGCACCAAAGTGAGCACCATGAGCAGAATCTACTAATACCTTAATATTATATTTTTTAGCTACTTCAATAACATACGGTAAATCAAAACATATACCATAGTAGCTAGGATATGTTACAACAATTCCCTTAGCATCTTTATTTTCATTAACTAAATTAAGAAAATGCCCCTTATCTAAAGGAAGAGGAGCATCATATTTGGAATGAGTTTTATTTTTAATATATACTGGCTTTAATTTTCTCATAATAATACCATTAAATATTGAACGATGACAATTTCTCTCTACAATAATTTTATCTCCCTCATTAAAGGATGAAAAAATCATTGCTAAATTCCCACTAGTGCTACCATTCACTAGAAAATAAGATTTTATACTTCCATAATAATCACTCAATAGTTGTTGAGATTCTTTTATAATTCCTTCCGAATGATGAAGATTATCTAGTCCATCAACCTCTGTAATATCTCCCTTGATAAAATTATTATAAAGCTCTCTGCCTTTCCCAGTTTTTAAAAAACCGAGCCCGCCTTTATGCCCTGGCATACAAAAGGAGATGTTTTTTTCTCTTATATATTTTAACACTCCATCTACAAGTGGTAATCTTGACAATCCTTAGTCACTCCTCTTGGTATAAACTGTACTAACGTCTTTCTTATACAGTTCTTATAATATTCATAGAAATCTGTATTAGTCTTTGACTTTGTAATCCTTACTTCACAATTATTACAAATTCCTACTCCATTTATTATTATACCATCATTTAGAGGCTTTCTACATATAATACATTTTTCTTTTTTCATATTTTCCCCCTTAATCTTACTAACTCAAATCGTCACCATTGGTGCCGTTAAACTACCTAAAGTATAGCCTCTTATACTATATCTTATTCAACTTGCTACGTTTTCTTATTTTGTCCACCTAATAATTTAAAATATATTTAACTACATTTTATAACATAACTAGCTTTGAATTTTTATTATTAGACTTTCTATAATTTTATTTGTTAGTATCAATATATTTATATAACATTGGTTATACTAACTATATTAATAATCGTGTTAACTTTGAAAGGAGAACAGTATATGAAACAAGAAATTATAAGTTATATAAGCAACATAAAAGAAGATATATATAATCTATCAAACTACCTTTATACAAATCCAGAATCGAATTATAACGAATTTAAAGGTTATTCTTACATAATAGATATGTTAAAATTTCACGATTTTGAAGTTCAAGAAAATTATTGCGATATTCCTACTTCATTTTATGCTAGTTATGGGAATGGTCACCCTAAAATATGTTATATATGCAAATATACAGCGACAGAGAATAAAGGTCATATTTTTGGTAATAATGCAAACGCAAGCATTGCTATTGGTGCAGCACTCGGCTTATCTAAGGTAATATCTAAAAGTGGTGGAAGTGTAATTATATTAGGATGCCCAGGAGAATACTCTAATGGGTCAGAGTTAACTTTAACTAAAGAAAAATGTTTTGAAGATATGGATATTGTTATTGCCCCTCATTGTGATATAAGCAATGCTGAAAGTGGAACCTCTATGGCTACGATTCCAATTAAAATAAAGTATCACCAAACCATCTATAATAACAGTAATAATATTAGATTCACATCTTTAGATACTCATTTGCTTATACTTAATGCATTAAACCAATTTGTAAAAGGATTAGACAGCAGTTGCAATATCGACACACTGTCTATACAAAATGCATCAACATACAATAACTCACCTTGGGATTCAGAAACTAAGTTTTATTTAAGAACTACTAACTTAACAGAAGCTAATGCAATCAAAAATATTATTGTAGCATTTATTCAGTCAATGTCTCAATCAATCAATATAACTGAAGATATATCTATGTTCGAATTGCCTTCACAAGAACTTTTATCTAATAAAACATTATCAAGAATATTTACACATAATTTAAAAGAATGCGGTATTATTAATATTGCTTCTTGTAAAAACAGTATATATGGTTTGGGCATCGGATCTATAAGTCATACTACTCCTTGTATATATCCATCTATATCTATTACAGAAAATCATTTAATAAGTTGTCCATCTCCCGCGTTCTCTCTTGAAACTCAAACAGAATTTTGTAAAATTAATATAATAAAAGCTGCAGAGGCTCTTGCCATAACAGGGCTCGACATTATTGAGAAACAAGATTTATTAAAAGAGATTACACTCGAATTAAAATAACATAAAACATTTCTACAATAAGAAAGAAGTATAATTTAAATAAAATTATACTTCTTTCTTATATACAGATTATTATTCCTTTATAATGATTTTTCTTTTAATATTCTAATTTTCTTTATAAAACCTTCACTAGGTTCAAAATAAAACTTTTTCATTTTATCTTCTACTTTATATACACAACAAAATTTACTCGCAAAAAATGTAGAACACATATACTTTTTACCACTAGCAATATGTACATCTGAACTATAGTTGCAATATTTGCCAATATATTTTATATTCTTTAATTTAATATCTTCTAATATTGTAGTTTCCTCACCTTTTATTTTATGGATAATAAATTGATCAGCTACAATTGAATATTTATATTTGATTTTACATTTTGAAAACTCTATGTAACAAAGTGCAATCATTAATGTATTGAAAAACATAGTTACCACTGTTTTAATGTTTATACTACCTACACTTAGCTTCGGCAATATGTCTGATAGACATATTAGTGTAATTAATGTAATAAACAACAATATTACAACTGGGAACTTTTTTCTTTGAACCATTTCTTTATACATAATAACCAGACCCCCTAAAATTAACTAAAAGGCTAAGCAAAAATAATTTTGTGCCTAACATATGTGATTATACTAGCATTTAATATATTAATCTACTTACACTAAGTTCTCTATCATGTAAATATAGCGATATATCCTCATATGGCACGCTTATATGAGGATATATGCATCAATATATGTTTTTCTAGGTTTGTCCTAATATTACTAATTATAATTAAGTGTTATGTATATTATATTTTGTTAAATAAAAATCCATACTAATTTTATAACTAAAACAAAAAAAGTACTTTGTATATATATACAAAGTACTTTGGAGGCGCCACCCGGATTTGAACCGGGGAATAAAGGTTTTGCAGACCTTGACCTTACCGCTTGGCTATAGCGCCATAACTTGGTGGCTAGACCTGGAATCGAACCAGGGACACGAGGATTTTCAGTCCTCTGCTCTACCGACTGAGCTATTTAGCCACATTACCTGGCGACAACCTACTCTTCCACAAAGTTACCCCTGCAGTACCATCGGCGCATTGAAGCTTAACCTTCGTGTTCGGTATGGGAACGGGTGTTACCTTCAGGCCATAATC
>NZ_JAHLEC010000066.1 GCF_018861705.1 Clostridium psychrophilum
ATTGTTCTATGCCCAGAATGTGATGCAAATATGATAATCAAAGGACGATGAGATTATCATATTTGCTTGGCATAAGGGTTTTTACTCGACCGTAGGGAGATTTTGTTCTTTGGATTTGTTAAATTTTCTATAACAAAGTATAAAGTGTTTTTAAGGAATTTAAGTAAAACTATCAATGCAAGCTACGAGTTCTCCTATTTCAGGTTTGCTAAGTTGCGCATCTGCACCAACGGATTCTCCTTTATGTTTCAAGTCGTTTGTAATTAAAGAGGAGAATAAAATAACTGGTAATCTTTTAAGAATGTTATGTTCTTTAATTTTTCTTGTTAATGTATGACCATCCATTTGAGGCATTTCGATGTCAGTTATAAGCACATTGACATCTTCGATAAATTTTTCGTTTTTCTTATCAACTAGTTTTAGCAAATAATCCAGAACTTGTTTTCCATCATCAAATATTTTTATATTTTTAAAACCAGCCTTAATGAGAGTATCTTTTAACAATCTTCTAATTAGTGGAGAGTCATCAGCTAAAACAAGTTTAACATTTGATCTATCTTTATAATCTATGTCTACCATTTTGTTTTCACTAATACCTGTAGAAGGACTAATGTCAGTAACTATTTTTTCAAAATCCAGTAGTAATATTATTTTATTGTCTAAAACAATGTTACCTATAACTAATGAATTAGTAGAAATATCATCGGGCTTAGTTATTTTATCCCATTTAATACGGTGAACACCTACAATATTGTCAATACTAAAAGCTACTTCAATTTTATTGAATTGACAAAGAATAATTGTTGATTCAATTTCGCTTTTATGCTGTTTCTCAAGAACATATTTTAAATCTATTACAGTAATTATCTTATTCCTGTATAGTGTAAGCCCAGCTATGGCTGGATGTGACTCAGGGAGTTTTGTTAGGTTATTTGCGTTTATTACCTCTTTTACTTTTATTATATTAATTGCATAATACTTATCATTAATGATAAACTCTAATATTTCAACCTCGCCAGTACCAGATTCTAATAGAATATTATTATTCATATTTTCCCTCACTTTCAAATACATATAAACATAGTATATTATAAAAAATGTATATACTTAATATTTCGAATAGAATGCAAAGAACTTTACTTTTATATGTTAAAATGTAATTTTAGATGTAAAGTCGAATTTTAAAATAATAAAATAGAATATAAAAGTGAAATCTTCCAGTTAAATATGGTAAACTATATAGTAGCAATAAAATATTAACAGAATTATTAGAGGGTGAAGTAAAATTGATATTAAACGGCGGATGGGTAGAAACTACAAAAGATAAACATGCATTTATATTGTGGGGGCAGAGTGGTGAGACTAAGTGTACAAGAAGAGGTAGAAGACCTAAAAATGCACTCCCACTATATGAAGAAATGGCTACAGTCATAGAATTGCGTAGTAAAATAAACAATTCAGCAATGGACATAAAATATGGTAAGTATAAATATGATTTTGAATCTAATAAACTTGATAAGAGAGAAATCAGAGGCATTGTTTTTAATAATTTAGATGCATTTGATGTAATTTTAAATATAAATAAAAATAATGATGAGAATATAGAATTATCACAGGAACTAAAATTTTGGGTTACAGTTGCAAAATTTACAGCAGAATTAATCATAAATCATAAGTATTTACCTTCTTTGACTATTGATAAGGTAAATAAAAAAGTAAATTCTCAGTGGAGATGGCATTCAAGTGATCCTGAGTATATAAATAAAAAGAAAGTATTGTGCAGTAACATGCCTACAAACTGTAAATCATATTTTCAATTAGAAGATCAGAACTTTATATATACAAATAGTACGAAACTAGTAAGTAATTTTATGGATTCTATGATTGATAGTATGGTAAGAAGTAGTTGCAGTGTTATAAATGAAGAAAATGATATGAGAGAGAATGGTTTAGATAATTTAAGCAGCACATGGATGCATTCTCTTTTCTCAGAATTACCTGAAATACCAGTAGATACAAGTAATCAAATTAAAATGCTAAAAGAATATAAAAAGTGGATAGAACCTATAAAACTTAAAAATAATCATTTTAAGTTTCGAACATGTTTTAAGGTTATTCCACCAAGATGGGATGAGGAATGGACACTTGAATATTTGCTTCAAGCAAAAGATGATCTTAGCCTTATGTTGCCAGCAAAAATGATTTTTGAAGAATCAGTGGATACTATAACTTATTTAAATAAAAAATTCAATAATCCACAAGAAAGACTTCTAGAGGATTTAGCTGTTGCATCCAAAGTATTTATACCTATAGAAAGAAGTCTTTATGATGCAGTACCTATAGAGTGTAAGTTATCTGTGGAGGAGGCTTATTCTTTTTTAGGAGAATCAGCTTATTTTCTAAAGGAAAAAGGTTTTGGTATCATTGCACCAGCTTGGTGGAAAAAACCATCAAGGCTATCGGTTAAACTAAAGGATAAGAATCATGTTACAAATACTAATTTAGCAGTAAAGAGTACGTTTAATATGGATACTATTCTTGAATATGATTGGAAACTTGCATTAAACGGAAATGAAATTAGTGAAAAAGAGTTTGATAAAATTTCAAACTTAAAGGTTCCATTTATTCAACTAAGAGGTCAGTGGGTACAGGTTGATATTCATCAAATTAAAACACTTTCCAAGATGAAAACAAATAAAAGCTTAAATGGGAAGATACCTGTTGGGGAGTTATTAAGGCTTAATCTAAGTGATGAAGAGATAATACCTGGAATTAGTGTTGATACCATAGATAACCAAGAAGCTATTGGACATTTTTTTGAAAAGTTATTTAATTTGAATAATATAAAAGAAGTTGCTATTCCAAAAGGTTTTAGAGGTACGCTTCGTGAATATCAAAAAAGAGGCTTTTCATGGTTAACATTTTTGCGTAATCATGGTATAGGGGCATGTCTTGCAGATGACATGGGTCTTGGAAAGACTGTGCAGAGCATATGTCTTATGCTCTATGAGAGAGAAAAAAAGCTAACGGATAAACCTACTCTAATAATATGTCCTACCTCAGTTGTTGGAAATTGGGAAAGAGAGATTGAAAAGTTTGCACCTAATCTTAAATCTGCAATTCATCATGGAAATAGTAGGTGGAGTTATGAAACTTTTAGCGAGGAAATACATAAAAATGAAGTTGTTATTACAACTTATGCGCTAATAGTAAGAGATAGGGATTTATTTCAAAAAGAAGAATGGGCAGGAATTATTTTAGATGAAGCACAAAATATTAAAAATAGTGCGTCAAAACAAACACAATATATAAAAACTCTCAAAGCAGAATATAAGGTTGCTTTAACAGGTACACCAGTTGAAAATAGACTTTCAGATTTATGGTCTATTATGGATTTTTTAAATAAAGGATATTTATATAATTGGTCAACCTTTAGGAGTGAATTTGCAGTTCCTATCGAACGTGATGGAGACCCTAAAAAAAGTAATAAATTAAAAAAAATAATTGCTCCATTTGTATTAAGGCGTCTTAAAACAGATACAAATATTATTAAAGATTTACCTGAAAAAATAGAAACTAAGGAATATGCATCATTAACAAAAGAACAGGCTACTTTATATCAGGCTGTAGTGAAGGATTGCTTAAATAAAATCGATGATTCTGAGGGTATTCAGCGTAGAGGACTTATTATTTCTTCTCTAACAAAGTTCAAGCAAATATGTAACCATCCTGTACAGTTTTTAAAGGATAATGGTGAGATTGAAGGCCGTTCTGGAAAACTTGATAGGCTTCTAGAAATGTTAGAAACTGTAATAGAAGAAGGGGATAGGTCACTCGTATTTACGCAATTTGCAGAAATGGGACACATTCTAGAATCAGAAATTGGGGAAAAATTAGGGGTGAAAACATTATTTTTGCATGGCGGAACAAGCAGAAAGAAAAGAGAAGAATTAATTAATATATTTCAAGCTGAAGGTGATGAACCTATGGTATTTATATTATCATTAAAGGCTGGTGGACTTGGTTTAAACTTAACAAAAGCAAATCATGTATTTCATTTTGACAGGTGGTGGAATCCAGCAGTCGAGAATCAAGCAACGGATAGAGCGTTTAGGATAGGGCAAGTTAAAAATGTTCATGTACATAAATTTATATGTATGGGAACGCTTGAAGAAAAAATCGACGTTATGCTAGAGAGAAAGCAAGCACTTGCTGAGAGTGTAGTTTCAACGAATGAAAACTGGATATCAGAGATGAGCAATGAAGAACTTCGTGAATTATTTATATTAGAGCATAACAACAAATCTTAAAATTAACAAATAACAATTAAAGCAATTTTAATTGTTATTTACGTAATGATAGAGGCAAGGAGATGTAACTTCGTGACTGGAAGAATAAGAAATGAATTTGGTAGTAATTGGTGGTCAAAAAAGTGGAATAATGCAATTTCGAGTTTTACTATGAGTTCTAGAGTTGATAGCGGACGTGAATATGCAAGAGATGGTAATGTACTAAATATTAAAATATCAAAGGGAAATATAGAGGCAGAAGTTCAGGGTAACAGTGAAGTACCTTATAAAGTGGATATGCAAATTGCAGTTTTTACAAAGGAGCAATGGGAAAAAATCATGCGTATTATGGCTCGAAAAGCTATATTTTGTGCTAAACTTTTAAATGGAGAAATGCCAGAAAATATAGAAGAAGCTTTTAAAGATGGTGGAGTTTCGCTTTTTCCTAAAAAACAGATACATTTAATAACTCATTGTTCATGTTCTGACACTGCAAATCCATGTAAGCATATAGCTGCAGTTCACTATATGCTTGGGCTTGAGTTCGATAAAGATCCTTTTGTAATTTTAAAACTTAGAGGTATGGATAAAGAACAGTTTTTGAGTGCTTTAAGAATTCTGAGAAGTGGAACCGAAGGCACTAATGTTAAAAGGAAAGCAAAAATCCATAGGTCTCGAAAAACTATTGAAGATTTACGCAGAGAATTTGAAACTTTTAATAGAATAGATGAAGATGTATTAAATATGACTTTTTCTTATGTAACACCTGAAGTTAAGACTGGTGTTATAAAAGCATTAGGTATTCCAGATTTTTGCAGTGATGAGGATGAATTTAGAACCAAAATGAGGACCGCATATACAAGTACTGAAGAAGAAACGAGAAAGTATATAGAGAAAAAGTGAGAAGTGATTAATAATCATTATTTGCTATGATTGCTACGAGGAGACAAATCATATGAAAAAACTTATAGCGTTAACAAAAGGAAATAGATTATTATACATTATAGCAATACTTTCTATAGCAATAGCTACATTTATAGCAATGGTTGAGCCTATGGTGATAAAGATAACAATAGATTCGGTAATAGGAAATAAACCAATGGATGTTCCGGAATTTATACAAAGGTTGATTATGACAATAGGTGGTAGGGAGGTATTGACAACAAATTTATGGATATGTGCAATGAGTCTTGTAATATTAACATGTATAAGAGGAATTTTCTTTTTTTTAAGTGGAAATTTTTCTGCGCGTGCTGCGGAAAATATATCAAGAAATATGAGAGTGAAGCTTTATGATCATATTCAAAATTTGCCATATGAGTATCATGTGAAAGCAGAATCAGGAGACTTAATTCAAAGATGTACATCTGATGTGGAAACTGTCAGAAATTTTTTTGCATCTCAAATGGTTGAAATAGGAAGAGCATTTTTTATAGTAATATTTGCAATAATAATGATGGTGTCACTTAATAAAAAAATGATGATTATTGCAATGGTAATAGTTCCGATAATTTTTATATTTTCCTATGTATTTTTTTATAGAATTAAAAATACATTTGAAAAAGCAGATGCTCAAGAGGGAGTTCTGACGAGTGTTCTTCAAGAAAATCTAAATGGAGTTAGAGTTGTAAAAGCGTTTGGAAGACAAAACTTTGAAATTGAAAGATATGAAAAAGAGAATAAGAAATTTAGAGATTTAAATTTTAAATTAGTAAAGCTAGAATCAGTTTATTGGTCTACATCAGATATACTTTGTATGACCCAAATTGGTCTAGTTTTGGTTGCGGGTATATATTTTGCAGTTAGTGGAGAAATAAGTTTAGGAACCTTGGTGGTATTTAATACATATGAAGGAATGTTACTGTGGCCAGTAAGGCAGCTTGGTAGAATTCTTACCGATATGGGGAAAATGTCAGTTTCACTTAAAAGAATAACAAAGATTCTTGAAGTCCCAGTTGAAAAGGAATACGGGAAAGCACTTAAAAGTGAAATTAAAGGAGATATAAGCTTTGAAAACGTATGTTTTGAGTATGAAAAAGGTAAAGAAATTCTAAGGGGTTTCACTTTTAATGTAAACACAGGCGATACAGTTGCTATTGTTGGACCAACAGGTTCAGGTAAGTCAACCCTTATACATCTACTATTAAGACTTTATGACTATAAGAGCGGTTCTATAAAGGTTGATGGAGTAGAACTTAAGGATATTGAAAGAAAGCATATAAGAAGTAATGTAGGAATAGTACTTCAAGAGCCTTTTCTTTATTCAAGAACTATAAAAGAAAATATTAAAATGGCAAGGATGCACTCAGAAGATATAGAAATCTATAGTGCGGCAACGGTCGCAGCTGTGCATAATGTTATAACTTCATTTGAAAAGGGTTATGATACTATTGTTGGAGAAAAGGGTGTTACCTTGTCAGGAGGACAAAGGCAAAGAGTTGCCATAGCAAGAACACTTGTTAGTAATATGCCTATATTGATATTTGATGATTCTTTAAGCGCAGTTGATACAGAAACAGATAGAATTATAAGGGAAAAGCTTAAAAGGAAAAGTAAAAATATTACTACCATAATAATTTCTCATAGAATATCTACGGTGATGGATGCAAATAAAATTATCGTATTAAATCATGGAAAGATTGAAAGCATAGGCAACCATGATATGCTAATTAAAAAGGATGGTATCTATAAAAGAATATGGGATTTGCAGACGTCACTTGATGTACTTGATGATTAAAAGAAAGTAAGTTATGAGTTAAATCATCTCCTTTATAGAGCTGCAACAGCTTTGAAGAAGATGCAAACAGCTCTGAAAGAGATGAATCATCTCCTTTATGGAGCTGCGACAGCTTTGGAAGCAGATTTAGACTGCCACCAAAGTGATTTTCTTAGGATAGACAGCTGCCACTTATAGAAGATGTCAGATTTGAAGCTTCCAAAATGTTGTTAAAGGTAGGTTATATTATGGCTAGAATTGGTAAATATAAATCGACAGATAAAATAGATATAGGAATATGGAGAAAGCTTTATAAATATCTTTCAGAATTTAAGAATGGACTTATATTTTTAGCTTTACTAATGGTAGGTGTTGCGGGTATTGATGTAGTAATCCCATTACTTACAAAGTATGCGATTGATAATTTTATAGTGAAGAAAACTATAGATGGGCTTAGAACATTTGCAGTAGTTTTCTTTTGTATAATTGTTTTTCAAGCATTAAATGTAAGACTATTTATATTAAATGCAGGAAAAATAGAAACACATTTAGCATATCATATAAGAAAACTTGGGTTTAAGAGGCTTCAAGAGTTATCTTTATCATATTATGATACATCATCTGTTGGATGGCTTATGGCAAGAATGACTTCAGATGTTACAAAACTTAGTGAAATAATATCATGGGGATTAATTGACATGATATGGGCATTAGTAACTATGAGTGGATTTATTGGAGTAATGCTTTATAATAACATAGCATTAACTGTAATATGTATGAGTGTGGTACCACTCTTATTTTTAATTGGTATGTTTTTTCAAAAGAAGATATTAAATTCATATAGAAATGTTAGAAAATTAAATTCACGATTAACTACGGATTTTAGTGAGGAGGTTGCTGGGGCTAAAACTACAAAAACACTTGTAAGGGAAGAAGAAAACTTAAGAGAATTTAAACTGGATGCAGGTAAAATGCGAAGCTCGTCAGTTAAAGCTTCTGTGTTTTCTGCTTTATTTCTGCCTATTGTTATATCTATGGGTAGTTTAGGGGTAGGTTTTGTTTTATGGTTAGGCGGAAAAAGTATTATAGCTGGATCATTATCTTATGGTACTTTTGTAATGTTTATTGCATATACTGTACAGTTTTTTGACCCTGTGAGCCATTTAGCAGGAACAATTGCGGAACTTCAGAATGCACAAGCATCTGCAGAGAGAATTATAGCATTAATAGAAACAAAGCCAGACATATGTGATAGCAAAGATGTAATTTCAAGATATGGAGATTTATTTAATGCCAAACAAGAAAACTGGGAAGCAATTCATGGAGATATCGAATTTAAGGATGTATGTTTTACATATAAAAATGGTGAAAAGGTATTTCAAAATTTCAATCTAAAAGTTAATAAGGGAGAAACTATAGCATTAGTTGGAGAAACAGGTTCTGGCAAAAGCACTATAGTAAATTTACTTTGCAGATTTTATGAGCCTAGCAGTGGAAAAATATTAATTGATGGTAAAGATTATAGAAAAAGGTCATTATTGTGGCTTCAATCGAATATAGGATATGTACTTCAGAGTCCACATTTATTTAGTGGAACAATTAGGGATAATATTATATATGGGAAACTTGATGCTACGCAAGCAGAAGTTGAAAATGCAGCGAAACTTGTAAATGCTCATAATTTTATAATCAAATCAGATAAGAAATATGAGACTCAAGTTGGAGAAGGTGGAGGTAATTTGTCTACGGGAGAGAAACAGCTTATTTCTTTTGCTAGAGCAATTATAGGAAATCCATCATTATTTGTACTTGATGAAGCTACCTCATCTATAGATACTGAAACAGAAAGAATGATACAGGACGCTATAGAAAAAATATTAAAAGGAAGAACTAGTTTTGTGGTTGCACATAGGCTTTCAACTATTGTGTCTGCAGATAAAATTCTTGTTATAAGAGATGGGAAAATTACAGAATCAGGAACTCACAGAGAATTACTAAAAGGAAAGGGGTATTATTATAAGCTCTATACAAATCAACTGTCAGAAGATAGGGAAAAAGAGAGTAAAATGCTGCTTAATTAAGAATAGAGTCAACTTCGTTAGAAATTTAGAAAATTAATTTATAAAAATAAGCGCTCAGCAATGTATAGCTGAACGCTTATTTTTATTTATTATTTAAAAGTTTTGACCTAATCTTTCGATAACACGTTTCTTTCCCATAACTTGCATTACTTCATGTAAATCTTGAGTTTGTGTTCTATTAGTTAAAGCTACTCTTACTATTGTGGCAACATCTGATAGTTGGCCAACAAATAGATCAGGATTTTTTTTATAGGTTCTTGCATTTTTCGCATACCCAAGTTCTAAAGAAAGTTTTTTAAGGGTTGCAAACCAAGTGTCATTATCATCAGAATAGTTATACACATCTAGATAGCTTGTAAGAACTTTTTCAACCTGCTTAATGGGTATATGGTCGGGGAAATTAAGGCCACTTTCTAGGCTACTTTTATAGAGATCATCAAAGAAATATTCAATATGATCTTTTACATCTAACCATTTTACAAAATCTTTTCTTGGCTTATCATTTTCTCTTTCTATGTTAAATATATTTTTTGCATATTCTTCATTTTCGATTAGCTCTTTTGCAAAATCAGCATCATAATTTTTAGCCCAATCAAGATAAAGTTTGTAGACAGTGGTTGCATCCATAGAGGCTATAACATTTTTACTAATATCATTAAGTTTTAAAATATCAAATAATGCTCCACTCTTGCTCATGTTTTCAAGGGTAATTTTAAAGCTTGTGCAAGGTTCATTTTCATTAGCATATCTCCATTCTTGAAAATCTGAGTTAATTAAATTTACAAGATATTCAGTTACAGATAAAAAAGGATATCCTTGAGATTTATAAAAACTCATAGAAATTTCAGGGTCTTTTCTTTTGCTGAGTTTACGTTTTGAAGTCCCATCCATTTTCATAATTGTAGGTATATGAGCATAATGGGGAGGTGTAAAGCCCAACATTTCAAATAGTTGTAAATGTATAGGTACAGATGAAAGCCATTCCTCACCACGTATTACATGGGTTGTTCCCATTAAATGATCATCTATAGCATGAGCAAAATGATATGTTGGAATTCCGTTGTTTTTAAGAATTACAATATCTTGATCATTTTGTGGCATACTTATAGTTCCTTTAATTAAATCATTACAAATTACTCTTTTTCCTGATTCTTCAGGAGCTCTAAGTCTTATAACATAAGGGGTACCTTTTGCTAGTTCAATTTTAATTTCATCTAGACTAGAATTCCTATGAATAGCCCATTTACCATGATATCCTGTATTAATTTTAAGCTCTTGCTGAATTTTTCTTGTTTTGTCTAAGTCTTCTTCTGTGCAAAAGCATGGGTAAGCTAAACCTTTTTTTATTAAAGATTTTACAAAAGCATGATATATTTCAATCCTATCACTTTGTTTGTAAGGACCATATGCACCTTTTTCAGTAGAAGAATCTACAACACCTTCATCAAAATTAATACCGAAATCTCGTAGAGTATCAGTGCTATCTTCAATAGCACCAGCCACCTCTCTTTTTTTGTCAGTATCTTCTACTCTAAAATAAAATATACCACCACTTTGATGAGCAAGTCTTTCAGAGATAAGAGCAGCAAACACACCTCCAAGATGTTGGAAGCCAGTAGGGCTTGGCGCATATCGTGTAACCATAGCATTGGGTTTAAGATTTCGCTTAGGGTAAAGGGTTCTATAGTATTCTGGAGTTTTTTCTACATTTGGTAATAATAAATCTGCTAGTTCTAAATAATCCATATTAATCATCCTTTCTTATATAAGTGTATCACCATAGGTGATAATTGAATCCAAAATAAAAACCTCTCATCCTATAATATAATAGGACGAAAGGTAAACTTCCGCGGTGCCACCTAAATTGATATAAAGACATACTAAAATGCCCAAATCCACTCGTAAAAAGTATTGATTCTTACTGCACTTTTCTAACGGAAAGTTTCCGTTGAACTTAACAAAATCTAAGTTCACTGTTCCAAAGTTTCTTTCTGTAGTTTCAAATACCAAATTTTCACCAGCATTGGTTCTCTTTAAATTAAAAGTATACATACTTCTCTCTTTCATTACATTTAACTTTAATTATACATATATTAATTCTAATGTCAACACATAACTATTAAGAATTAACTATATACTATAACAGTCTAATGTAATTATTACTTGAAAATTTTATTAATATAAAATAGTTAAAGGACACTTAGAAGAACCATTATAAACAATAACCATATGATAGTATCGTAGGTAAAAGAAAAATGGGTTAGAAAATGTCATTTTTAGATGGGTAAATATTATAAAACAGAGCTGAAAACTATTACAAATAATAAAAAAATCAAAAAATAAGAATGTATAGGTTTTCATAAATGTGTTATAATATATAAAATGGAAGTGAGTTGATAAAGATATGGGAGCATTAGTTCTACTAAGTGGTTTTACTGATAAAGACAATATAAATTTAAAAACAAAAATGAATGAAATATTTTTTAAAAAAAGATTCACTTTAAGTTATATACCTTCAATTACAGATAGAACACTTAAACATTTTAAAAAAACAAAAACTAAGTTAAGCGAATATGGAAATTTTAATTTTAATTATTTTGATATAGATGATTTTTGCGATATAGATAAAATAGAAAAAATATTTAAGTCTGATGTAATTTACCTATCTGGTGGGAATGCTTATTATTTTTTGAATAATTTAAGAAAAAGATATTTAATAACTAGACTTAGAAGGTACATTAATAATGGAGGTTACATTATAGGGTTATGTGCAGGAGCAATAATGATGGCAAAAGATATAGCGGCAGCACAATTTGGTTGCAAGGATATAGTAGGTTTATCAAGTTTGTCATCTTTAAATTTAGTTGATTTTGACTTTATGCCACATTGGAATCAGAATAACTGTTATTTGGAGGATATAAAAAAATATTCTAGCAAGACTGGGAATACAGTTTATACTTGTAATGATGGAGATGGAATTATTGTAAAGGATAATAAATTACATTTTTATGGAGATATAAATATGATAAAAGAGGGGAAAATAGTGATAGTTTAATGAAAAGTCGATGTGATAATCTGAATTATACATCGACTTTTAACTATATATGTCATGAGCTATAGTAATTACTAGGCAGTTGCATTAGCAAGTCTAAGTTTATTCTTAGCTTTTCTTTTTTTGAAAACTTGATATCTCTCTAATATTTCCAGTGATGTATAAGTATATTTAATAAATATAGCAGCAGTAATGAATGAAATCATATCGGATATTGGATAAGCAAGCCATGCTCCTTGAACACCCATTCCTAAGCCACCTACAAATGCATATACAAGTGGTATAAATACTATTAATTGCCTGAAAATAGACAATTTAAAAGAGGTTTTAACTCTATTTATAGCTTGGCAGTATGCAATAGATAAATAATATACTCCAATGCAAGGGAATACAGCTATAATTATTCTAAAAGCTTTTGCAGTTTGATCTATAACAGCACTATCATTAATAAATAAACCTATAAGTTGTTTTGAAAAAATCATAAATAATGCCCATAATAAAGTTGAACTTACAGATACTGCAATTAAAGATGTTTTAACAACTTCTCTCAATCTAGTATAATTTCCAGCACCATAATTATAAGCAGCTATGGGTTGCATTGCAGAGCTTATGCCCATTATGGTCATAAATAGAAACATTGAAATTCGAGTAGTTAAACCGACTGTTATTATTGCTAAGTCTCCACCGTAGGTTGATAGTAAATTGTTTAGTAGAGCAGCTACTATGGCATCAGATATTTCTACTATAAAGGTTGAAAATCCAACATACATTATACCAATTGATATAGATTTATTAAGAGTTAATTTAAATGGTAATTTTAAACACATTTTTAGTTTTACAAAAACAATTAGAACGTATATAGAGGCTAGTATCTGAGATATAATTGTTGCAATAGCAGCCCCTTTTACTCCGTATGAATAAACATTTATTAGAATATAATCTAGAACCAAATTACAAATTGCTCCGATTAATGTGCTTAATAATACTATTTTGGTGTCTCCAAAAGAGGTCACAATATAAGCAGCAACAGTTGTAAAAGATTGAAACAACATACCTATTAATATTATGCTTATATATTCTTTTGCAAGAGAAAATGTGTTTTCTGAAGCGCCAAGACCAATTATAATGCTATCTTGAAAAATATAAATAATTGTGATAATTATAGATACAATTATAAACATTAGAACCATAGCATTAGGTATAATAGTTTTTAAACTTTTAAAATCTTTGTCTCCACAGCTTCTTGAAACAGAAGTTGAAGCACCAATAGCTATAAGCATAGATATCGCAAAGAAAAGTGTTTCTATTGGATAGGCTATGGTTAAAGCACCAATAGCATTAGGTCCTATTGCTTTCCCTAAAAACATAGAATCAACCATGTTGTACATTTCGGCAACCATTAAAGAAAGTATTGCTGGTACAGAAAATCTTAATAAGAGTTTACCGATTTTTTCTTCTCCAAACATTTTGTTATATTTTGTTACTTTGTTTATTGTCATGAAAATACACTTCTCCTTGAAAACTTTAGTTTCTATAGTACTATTTTACGTCAATATGAACTTATTAACATTCACACAATTGCTAGATAAAATGTACAAAGTTGCTGACATTGTATAATCAATTTTATTTAAATAACAAAAAAACACCCTAAAATAGGTGTTTTTGTACTTCTTGAAGAATTATTAATGTAGAACCGTAACCTTGTATTTTTATTATTTCATTATGGACTGCAGTTCTTTTAGCATAGGATAAAGAAACATTAGGAGCAGAAATCTTAGTGAGAATTTTCCATTCATCATAACCAAGTCTTTTTGGTTTTCCCATGCGTAACCAGATATCGTAAGCTGAGCCAACTTTTTCTCCAATTTCATATTTAATAACTTTATAATCATGATTTAAATTTTTAATAGACAAGGAAATCTTTCTTTCAGTAATATTTTTACTACCCTTACCTTTAGACAAATCCTCTAGTTTAATTAGAGTATTTAGTTCATCACTGTAACTATAAAGTAAAATTTGAATATCTTCGTTTTGCCTTGTGATAATAAATCCATCACCTTGATCTATGACCTCATTGCCTAACTTTGACAATAAATAATAGGCATAGTAGGATGCTTTTTTTATTCCATCTAAAGTAAGTAAACCTGGTGAACCAAAAAACAATTCATTATTTAAGATTGAATTCTCCTCTACAGTATCAAAAGCCTTTAGGGTAAGCAAACTACTAGTATTATTAATAAAATTATGGATAATATATGGAAGCATATAGGAAGAATCATAAATTGTATTTATGGCTGGTGGAACATTAAAAGGAACTTCTATTAAACTCTGCAATTTATATTTCTTAAATATATCTTGGGTAATATTTATGTACTCTAAAGATAAATCATACGATGCTTGAAATTTCCATAGTCTTACTACTTCAATTCCAAATATATCAGCGAAATATAGTATAAAGCTTTCTAAAAGCTTTATAAATGAACTTTTATCCTTGAAAATTTCATTTAAAATTATTAATGGGGTAAGAGATATATCCATTAAAAATTCTAACAGCTTTTCAACTTCATTCCAGTTTAGAAAATTAACATTCTCATTAAAATATATTTTCATTTCTTTTCCATATAGATTTTGAACTATGCCATTTTCAAAGCCAATAGTTTGTTGAATAGATCTCAAATATTCCTGTTCTTGTGCTTTAATAAGTTCTTTTGCTTGACCTAAATTTATTTTTAACTTCCAGTTATGTTTTAACTCTGTACCGGGTAATGTTACATCTGTTTGTAGTTTTATAATCTTGTTTGTATAGTTAAATCTATCATAATCGTCTAAATAGTAAGATAAATACTGAAGTGAATCAGACAAATCATAAGTTTGTATTTGTTTATATAGATCGATTTCTTCTTCATTTAAATAATATTTTTTTCTAAATTGAAGTGGTGTACATTTATAGTGATTTTTAAAACTCTTATTATAATATCTAGCATGAGAAAAACCGACATCTAGAGAAATATCTGATATGGTTTTATCAGTATCTAATAGTAATTTAACAGATTCATCTACTCGTACATTATTTACTAATTCTTTAAAACTAGTTCCAGACATATCTTTAATCTGATGGCATAAATAATAAGAACTTAAATATTCAATGCTAGCTATATCTTGTAAACTAATTTTGTTCATGTAGTTGTTATAGATGTATTTTATAATTCTATGATATCGTTGAAATTGAATTACATTTTCTTTTATATCTTTATCCTCATAAGTAAGATAGTGAAAATTGTTTATTAGGTAAAATAATAACTTTACTAATACAGATTCTATTTTATCATCGAAATTCTCGCTTTTTTGTATAACTTCACAAGCCAGAACAGATAGATATTTACGGAGAACATCGTACTTTTCTTCCTGTTGTGCACCTTCCTGCGAGGAGTTTGTATAAAAATAAATATTTTTCATATCGTCATAATACTTTTCAAAAAATGCTGGATCTAAATGAAAAATTAAAACCTTGTTTTTTTCATCTGAATAGATTCTGTGGGCCTCATCACAATTTATAATTTCAAGTTCACGAGGGTAAACTTCATAACTCCCTGATTCTATAAGTACATTAATAGTACCTTCAAGTACAAAAATTATCTCTATAGAATTATGCCAGTGTATTGGATAGTCCTTTATATTTTCATAGGAAATATTTATTGGTAAATCATTTATATAACTTGTATATTCTTTTCTCATATTAGTAACCTCTTCTTCAATGATTATGTAGATATGTGTTAGACCACTTAAATGTGTTGTAGTAATTAATATTTATAATATAGCTAATAAAGAAATATTATGTTTAATTTTCAATTTTGTCAATACTAAATTAATTTGTAGTTAGAATTACTTAATGTTCAAACAATAGTGCACTTGCTTAAAAAACAATAGCAGTAAAATTATAGCCATAAATTACATATAAATTCAATAATAAGAAAACAATATTAATATAACTATTTATGTATAAACATAATATAATAATATTTATACAGAATAATTATGGTATAATTATACTTAATTACACTTCTATATTTATTTAATGAAATATGATTGTGTATATATGTGAATTCTGATTAAACTATATTTAGGTGGTTGCGAGGAGAAGCAAAATGGAAAAGTACATTTATATTGTTATTTCAAGAACATCAACTTTTACAGGAAAGATGATTAGAAAATTTTTAAAAGAAAAATATAATCATGCTTCAATAAGTTTAGATAAAAATTTAACTAGTATGTATTCTTTTTCAAGATTGGCTATTAGCAATCCTCTTGTTGGAGGTATAGTACATGAAAGTTCATTTACACTTACCATAGGCCATACTGGAGATGTTCCAATTGTGGTATATAGAATCCCTGTGACGGATGTAAAATATAAATTAATCAGTAAATTTGTATATGACACATATAATGATGCTGAAGTATATTATTATAATTTTATTCAAGCTATCGGGCTTGTTTTTAATAAAAAACATGCTGTTTATAAGACATATATATGTACTGAATTTGTCATGGAAGCCCTAAGACAAGGAGAAGTTAATTTTACTTCATTAGAATCTTACAAAATAAAACCAATAGATATTTGTGAAATCATGAAAGACTATATATTTTATTTAGGAAATCTTAATGATTATCCATATAGGTATGAGACGAAAACAAAAGATGATGAACTTTTTTTTCGTAAAACAGGTTTTATTTATGAGGGATGGCATACGATTAAGCATTTCTATATGGTTGTATCTAGAGATAGGAACAATAAAAGGAGTAAAAGTAAAGCCAGTTAAATGAGAATATAGTTAGGGTTTATAATTGGAAAGAAATATATTGTATAATAAATGAACTGTTATTACAAAGTAAAGCAATGTAATAACAGTTCATTTATTTATTTATTTATTTGTTTTTAAATATTTTTCTTTGAATTCTAAATAACCTTTTTTCCTTAATTTACAAGAAGGGCAATCACCACAACCATTACCTTTTATACCATTATAGCAAGTTAATGTTTGTTCTTATATAGGAAACAGCTTGCGGAAACCGCTGTGGATAACATTTTAGATAACATTTTAGATGAAAATTAGGTGGAAAATTCAAGAGAAATATGAGATGATTAAAT
>NZ_JAHLEC010000067.1 GCF_018861705.1 Clostridium psychrophilum
AAATAAAGCAACATTAAATTTCTTCAGGATACATTTTCACTTTTCAACCCACATTCTAAATCCTAATATTTCCATTATTGTTTTTTCATAAGTTAGTTAACACTATCACATAAGTCCATATTTTAAGGCTTCTTTTCTATTTATTGATGCTTTTGCATCCACACATATAGGATTTTCATTCATTACTTCCACTATATGCATAACATCATCAAAATGTATCTCTTGCTGTTTTGTTAAAACTAAAACAGCATCGGCTCCATCTAATGCTTCATCTTGAGTTTTAGCCTTAAATTCATACTGCGTTGTTACCATTGGATCAAATGCACTAACAATTACTCCTTTCTTTATTAATATTTTACATATATCTACAGCCGGACTAATCCTATCATCATTAGAAAAGTTCTTCATTGCAAGTCCTAAAACAGCTACTTTTGATCCTTTAAGTTCCTTTCCCACTTGGTTTAGCAGTTCTTCTGTTTTATTAACTATAAACTCCGGAATAAATGCGTTCTTCTCTCTAGCAAGTTTTAGAAGGTCCATCTTTAACCCTAATTCTTTAGCTTTGGGCTCTAGATAGTAATAAGCATTTGGAATACAGTATCCCCCTACCCCTGCTCCTGGCATTAATAGACTTACTCTTTTATGAGTATTGGCTAACTTAATAACTTCAAATATATCTATACCTAGCGCTTCTGTAAATCTAGCAAATTCCTGTGACATAGCTATATTAACGTCTCTTTGAATATTTTCAAATACTTTTGAAGTTTCAACTTCACTCATGCTACTTGCTGTAATTATTTTAGCTTTGCAAACTACTCCTATAAGGTCTATAGCACGCGTTAAACTTTCATTATTAATTGCTCCAACTACTGTAGGCATATTTTCAAACTCACTAAACGCACTACCCTCTGCAATTCTTTCTGAAACATATGCAAGATAAAAATCTATACCTGCTTTAAGGCCTGATTCTTCTTCAAGAATAGGTAATATAAACTGATCTGTAGTTCCCGGTATTACGGTACTTCTTATTACAACTAAATCATTTTTCTTTAAATTTTTACCTATTACTCTAGAGCACTCTTCTAAATAATCCATTATGAAATTTCCATTTATAATAGGTATTCCTACAGTTACTATGATATTGTTACACTCACTGACTACTCTTGCGGCATCCGTCGTAGCAATGTATCTTCCTTCTTCTAGTTGCATTTGTAATATTTTTTGTATAGTTAAGCCATGAAATCTTTCTGTATGATGAGTTATACCCTTATTTGTATTTGCAACAAGTACATCATCCACATCTACGCCTATTACATCACAACCTCTTAGTGCAAAACTTAAAGCTAATGGTAAACCCACAAACCCTTGGCCAAATATGCATACTTTTTTATTTAGTTCATTTGGAGTTTTACTTAAACCTTTTATTTTTAATATTCTACTAATCATAATTCTACCTCCCCGTTTTCAAACTAAAATTCTACTATTTAGCTCCTACTCTTTTAATTACAACTCCAAATGTTTTTAAGATAATTACCATATCTGTCCAAAAACTTCTTTTATCTATATAATCCATATCAAATTTGACTCTATCCTCATAGGTAGTATCACTCCTACCACTAACTTGCCAATTTCCTGTAAGTCCAGGTTTAATAGATAATAGCCTGTCCCAGCATTTACCATATTTAATAATTTCCTTTGAAACTATGGGTCTTGGTCCAACAATACTCATATTTCCTTTCATAATATTTACTAACTGTGGAAGTTCATCCAAACTTGATTCTCTCAGAAATTTACCAAGCTTTGTTATTCTGGAATCATTAACGAATTTAAAGTTCTTTTCAAATTCTCTTTTCATGTCATCGGGCATTTCATCTAGTATTTGCTGTGCGTTAGTAAGCATGGTTCTAAATTTATAAACCTTTATTATCTCTCCATCCTTGCCTAACCGATCATGTGCAAAGAATATATTTCCTTTAGAATCTAATCTAACCAAAATACCAATTGCTAAAAAAAGAGGTGAAAGCACAAGCAGTGCACCTATAGAACCTATTAGATCCAAACACCTCTTTATAAATCTATATATAAATTTCGATTTTTCCTTTTTAATTAAATATTTTATATCAATTGAAGTTTCAATATTCTCCATAAATATGCCCCCTTTTTTAATATGAATATACTTTTATAAAATCGATTTATAAAAGTAAAAGCCCAATCTAATAAATTAGATTGGGCCGGTTTCACCATTGTCTCCGTGTACTCAACGGTGACCAAATCAGAGTACACATCATAAACTTCCCACTTGCAATAAGATCATATTATTATCACTGAAAAACAAAAAACTCCATTAAAATAGATTTCTCTATAAAAGGAGTGGGTTCACTACTAGCTCCACATATTCAAAGTGACCAATACAGAATATGTTTCATTGCTTCCAAGTATTTAATTGTCTTATACCAGTATCCTATGTTAATAATCAATACTTGTTACAATATGCTTCCACCTAATGATTTTTCAATTGAAAAGATGATAATTATATTAACTAATAAAAAATGAAGTTTAAAATAATTAATGTATGTTTTAATTAATTTAATAAAAATCACCATACAAATTAATTTATTTAATATTACTATTGATTTATTTATAATATGATATTATAATAAGAATATATAAAAGGAGAGATTAAACATGGGTTATAAAGTTATAAGCAGATGTCCTATTTGCAATTCAAAACTAAAGATTATGAAACTTAGATGCAATAAATGTGGTACTATCATTGAAAATGAATTTGAGTTTTCAAAGTTTGAATTTTTAGGAGAAGAACACCTTAATTTTATGGAAGTATTTTTAAAGTGTAGAGGAAACATTAAAGATGTCGAAAAGGAACTAGGTATATCCTATCCAACTGTGAGGGCAAAACTTGATGATGTTGTTTCCGCTCTTGGTTATACTGAGGTAAAAAAAGATACTACAAATAATAAAGAAATAATTGATAAACTTGAAAAAGGTGAAATATCAGCGGAGCAAGCTGTAAATATGATAAAAAATAATTAAACCTCGAAAGGATGGATTATAAAATGAAAGAAGAAGTTAAAAGAATTTTAAAAATGGTTGAAGAGGGAAAAATAGATGTAGACAAAGCCAGTGAACTTATTGACGCTCTTAACAAATCTTCTAATGAAGAGCCAATAGTTTTATCAAAGAATCTAGACAAGATGCTAAAAATCAGAGTGTTATCAGCTACAAAAGACACTGTAAATGTGAACATTCCGATTAAATTTTTGAAAGCTATAGGCAATGCTGTAAATAACATTAAAATACCAGGTATTTCAGATGAAAATGGAATAGATATAAAAATGATTATGGAGGCTATCGACTCAGGACTTGAGGGTAAAATAGTAGATGTTAAAAGTGGTAATGGAGACATAGTTGAAGTTTATATAGAATAACTATTTTTAATTGAATGACAAAAATATTTCAGCTTCCCTATATATTAATGAGAGGAAGGGTGAGAGTTGAGGATATATATAAAGATTAAACATGGTCCACGTTTTATAATACCAGCACCAATAGGACTTGTGAAAGCAACTATTGGATTTTGCAGTTTTGGAATATCAATTTCACAAAAATCTATTCCCAAGGAGAAACTACAATATATTGAATCTGTTAACTTTAAAGAACTTAAAAAAAACATTGATGTATTAAAAGATTATAAAGGATTAACTCTTGTAGATGTAAAAACTGAAGATGGAACAGCTATAACAATAATTGTATAAATATTAGAACGGACTATTTACTTGCATATTTTGTAATTTAAGCAACTGTATCCATTAATGAGTGCATAACCTTTATTTCACTGTACTCATTAATATAATTCATTCTAATAAATTAAGTCATTAAGTCTTATTTTATTATTCTTTCAATATAATTAATTGTTCCATCTGTATGCACCTGAGCACTACTAAAAATTTTCTCTAGCCTTTTTTTAGTTTGTTTATCTTCTAATGATTTATATATTACTATATTTTTTACTTTTTCTTTATAAGAACTGAATAACATCAAATTATCAAAATCAGTTTTAGGAAATCCATACCCTATAAAATCTACTACTTCAGCATTATCTAAATAATATTTCATCTTCTTCCATAAAAGTTTATAAAAATTACCTGCAAAATATTTATATTTAGTATTAGACATCGGAACATAAAATGGCACATCATCAATAAAAATCTCATTAATACCATCTTGTTCTACTGATATAATATCATCAATATCAGCATTATCAGATTTGCTCATACTAAACCAATTAAAAGAACCATGAAGCTTAAGTAGCTCTATGTTTTTATCACCCAAATCTCCACCATCAATTTTTGTGCCTTCTTGATATGGATCTTGATTTAATTTTATACCGTACTTTACTGCAAAATTACCACATCCATTTATTCTTTTACATATTTTTTCAATAAATAAATCATAATTAAACGTAACAAGTAATATGTTTTCTTCGTCACAATAGCATAAAAATTTACCCATAGTATCCAATTTATCTGCATCAGGTTCACAGCTTTTCATTTCATTATAAATATGTTTTAATATTTCTTTTCTCAAAGTGTAAAATTCTATATCTTCTTTGTCAGTAAAAAATATTTCCCTCGATAATATATAACTAACACAATTTTCTACATCAAAATAATCATTTAACTTTTCTTTGGCCCTTTTTACAAAACTATTTAACATACTATTTTCCTCTGTATTTTCAAATAATTCTTTAATTACTGGCATTGAACTACATAATGCTTTTGAAAACCCTGCTCCAAGAACAATAACCTTCTTATATTTTTTCATATACACATAACCCCTTCAAGTTAATACTACAGTTATAGCTTATGTGTACATATTCCTATATATTTGTATATCACTAAATTTCTATATAAATCCATTGCTTTCCTGTACAACATCAAATCCATATATTCTATCAACTATTTTACTGTTAGAGTCATATTTAATAAGTTTTAAAGCCATATACAGATCACCTGAAGCACCTAACAAATTAAGGAAAAATGTCATACCACCTAACCACAAAGGTAAAAATAAAGTTAATATAGATATTACTGCTAGCGGTGATAAAAGAATAATCAGAAATTTTGTGCGTTCTATAGGCATTCCAGATATTTCTTGAGTATACGCATAAATCCCCTTAAATCCATACTTAACTTTTCCACCAAAAAATTTATATACAAGACCATGTATACCCTCATGAACAATTGATATTGGAATCATAAGAAGTAACACGTAAACATAGAAATTAACTATTAAGTTTTTAGTTGGATATAAAATGAAAGATTTCGTAATAATAAAGTTTTCTACTATGTCGCTTGCGTTACTCCCCATAATCTGCGCAATTGCAAAAGCTATTAACGTACATATTACATGTGTTTTCCACGTAATTTTAAAAGACATGTCCATCACCTCTGTTAGAAGTATTGACATGTCTTTGGGTTGTTAAACTAATTTTTTTATATTAGTATTCAACTTTTCAGCTCAACTTTTCATCTACTTAATTCGCATCAGATCTTCCAGCTTCGCACCATTCTCTATTTTTTCGAGTCATCTATAATTCCCTTCCTAAATGCTTTTTTAGTTTTATTTTAATTATAGACAACAACATTTTTTATATTCACAGTAGCAATATAAAAAACACCTTTGAATTGTTTATTTTAAATTAATATTTTGTTTCATTTTTCAACGTGCCACAGTACACTTGGATGTTGATGGCTTGTTTCTATTATCGTAAAAATATACTCTAAAAACGAAAAAACTACCGAAATAAATTTACACCTTTCGACAAGTGACAGTCACCCTTGTGGGAAGTTTGCTTCCCACTTGCTTAAATTTCAATAATTGTATGTAGCGGAGCTAATCCGTTAATAGTTACTTATCATTGTGTTGTATTATTTAAAATCGTATTAATATCAGAAAGGTTTCCACTATTATTATCAAATGTTATACTATCCCATTTCCCCACGTTATTGTTGGTAATTCCCTTGGAGATTATTATTCCATTCAGAACAAATGCACTACTGACACTAGATACATTCACATTACCGTCACAATATATAAGTCCCTTGAAATTAAAGTTTTGATAGGTGTTTTTATCCCCTATTATGTTTAAGTCTCCATGGCAAATAATGTATTCATAGTTATTACTATTTGTAGTGCTTCCAGCCGAAAAGCTTCCCGTCGAATCAGGAAGTTTATTTAAGTAAATAACATTATTGTATGTAGTTTTATTAACTACTTGTGGATGATTTCCATCAAAGTAATGAATTTTTGAATTTAAACTCTGATTAGGATTAATAGATGTACTCGCAAAGTTTATATTAGGCTTTAGAGTTCTTAAAGCGAATGTCTTTATATGACTATCCCCTGTATTTGCAAATAGACTAATCCAAAAGCCGTCTTGAGGATATGTTGTAATAACTTTGTAATTATTATTATTATAGTTATTAGCACTATAGTTACTTATTAGATTTGAGGGAAAATAAGCAGATCCATTAATAGTTCCAAGACTATTAATAGTTGATACGTCTAATACAACATCCCCTGCGTTTGATGAAACTCCACTTATAGTACTTGCTCCTATTGCTAATTTACAATTAATATTGGTTCCACTTTTAAAACCACTTACAGATTGAGCTTGTATTAATATACCATGCCTGCTATCATTACTGGCATTTAAGACTGTATTCATATCAAAGGGAGTAGTAGAATCTCCAATTATATTAATTACATTCTTTTCAAATACATTCACTAAATCATTATATGGTGTTGTAGTAGTTATATTACTAATGCTTGGTTCATTTGTATACGAAATTACTGGTCCAGTATTGTTAGCCAAAATATTATTACCTATATTCAATAATAATATTGTTGAGTTTAATTTGAAGTTCTGATTTTTTAAATTTTCCTGAATACTAAAATCTACTGTTCCTGAATCTTGGATTTGAAATTGCAAAGTAGTTTTAATGTTATTTGCATTATCTCCTACTATATTTGTTATATGACCATTATAATATTGTTTAAGTATTTCATTATCAACATAAATATATTTTTTAGTTGAATCTAGAGTGGTTGGTAAAGCCGTTAATATCTCTGCATTACTACTATATCTAAGTTCTTTTGTTATATAATTAGCTGCAAGCCTGGTATTTGATTGTATATCTGATTTTGCAGACCCATTATTAAATGATTTGTTTCCATAGTCTCCCATACAATAAGCCATTGTTAAGACAATTCCCATTATTCCTATAGTAATAATTAATTCAACAAGTGTAAATCCGCCTTTAAACACTAATTTTTTATTGTTATTACTCAATTAGACCCACCTCTCTTTAGGTACAATAAAAGACCTTTTGTTAATTGCTTGTAAATGTCGTTAATCTCTTAAATACACTACCATACTGTAAATAAGTTACATCAATCTTGCGTCCATTTACAATGTATGAATTAGGGTTATTCGGAAATTTCAAACTAATACTTTTAGTTGAAGTTTCTACATTTACTTTACCTTTACTAATAGATAAAATTTCCAAATCCGTAATGTTACCTTCTAAATTAGTCGAATCATTAATATTACTTTCTAGCCTATCTTGTGCAATATAATTAAAAACACTCTTTTTACCTGAATTAGATATACCAACTATACCACTTGCGAACATTGTCATAAAAGTTGTACTAATAATTCCCAGTATAGCTATAGACAGAATAACTTCTATTAATGTAAAACCTTTTTTAGGGTTATTGTTATTTATATTCTTAGTCATGTTATCCTCCTCTTTTATTACTGGCTAGTTCCAAGTAACTGAATAAGATTTAATTGTTTGAGTGGTTGTAGATGAAAATGGGTTTTTAAAATTAAGATCAATTATTTTTTCGAAATTATTGGCTGTCACCTGACTTTGTATGTCAGATGAATCATTTAATGTTATACCACCAACTACGTTTTTAAAATAATAACCAACATCTTGAAAAAATACCACGCCAACTGCTCCAGTAAAATGTGATCCATTTGGCTTAAAGCCATCATCTAAAACCTTTAATACAAAAGTTCCATTGCTATTATAATTATTAGAAAAATCTATTAACTTAGCACTCAATATTATCCCATTATGAAATACCTGAATTGGACTCATAAATTGCATTTGATCAGCCTCAAAAGTTGCAACTGGCGAATTCTTATTGGGAATTTTCAGACCATTTTTAGCTTTAAGCGTTACAACTTTTCCTTTTCCTGACGTATTAACACCAGTATTTATTTGTCCACTATTATAACTATACCAACCTAGAGTTTCCCCAGCAATTGAACCTTGAGGTGAAATAGGAACTGTGGTAGTTATTGTTTTTATTGTTGCTTTGACTGTTTGTTTGACATTTCCAACAGTTCCAACTGATGTAACTACTGTATCATCACCTTGGTTAACAGGTGGTGTTACTATAACATCAAACTTTCCAATTATATTTGTAGGAGGCGTATCTACAAATATAAACTGATTAGAACTGTCTAAATATACTGTTTTGCAACTTCCACTTGGTTTAATAACATTTCGAGGAACTTCCCATGCACTTACAGTAGCCTCTGCACCTGAGCGCGCAAGGTAATGTGCTTGTATTCTTTTATCTTCATTTGATGCTTGCATTGTTTGTGAAAGGCTAATATTTAATATGGCTGCGCCAAGTATTGTCATAACAGCCATAACCATAATAACAACAATCAGGGCAGATCCCTTGTTTTTTTTAGATACCATAGCCTATATCTCCTTTCAAAACAAATTAGCCAATAAATATTTCTATTCACTTATCATTATAATAAGTTTATTTTCTAACAACCGAGATATCGCCTTTTTCTTTTAGTATACTAACCCTAGGTTTACTCTTATCATCACCTAAAATATTCACAACAACACTTTTATCAGTTTCATTTGTAATCCTAATATTCGCTCCTGATAAATCTGAACTTGTTCCTCTTATTTGAGAAACCATATTTAGAACTATATTTCCTCCATTAGGTACAAATTCAATATAATTGTTAAAGTTTTTAGGATATGATCTCATACTTATTTTATATTTATAATAGTACTTAGATTCAATTTTTGTGAAATAAAACTCTACTAAATCTATTCCAGTATTATTTGAATAAATATATGATTTCATTGACTCTTCTTTTGCCTTTTCAATAGTTATAGTATGCAAATTATTAGTCGTTTTAGGTTTTGCATTCAGAATAAAGTCACTTTTAACCTCAGCTTTTGCCACTGTATTTACACTTTTAGTTGCTGTGCTTGTGTTGTTTGTTGCCATGCTTGCATTGTTTGTTAACAAGCTTGTACTGTTAGTAGCTGTGTTTGCAACATTATTTGTTACTGTTGGAGTAATAACCGGTATTGAGGAAGATGATCCAACATAAGGATTTTTATTACCACTGGGTGCTTTATAATTCCACTTAAAATCATCACTGTTATTAAGTTTGGGAACGCCATAAAAATCTAATATAAGGGTTCCTGTTACATTACTACCTAGAGCTCCAGTTAAGTTTATATTATTAATAACTATCTTTTTATTATAACTTTCTGCTTGTTGTATAAATTTTATAAGTTCATCGTACGTACCTTTAAAGTCAAGTGTAACTTCCATTTTGTATGTACCAGTAAGCTTTGGGTTAACTGTTGCCGGACTGGTACTACTAGCATTAGTAGTTGTACCTGTATTGGTATTGGTATTTGTGCTTGTGCTTGTACTAGAATTGCTAGTGTTCATTGTTCCACTAGTAGAATTTTTTATAGGTGTACCATTAAAGTTGCTAACTAACTCGTCTAATTTATTGGTATCACTTGTAGTACTAGCTACATTATTTGCAGTTTTACTCGAATCTACGGTCGTTGTGTTATCACTACTTACTTCTGAAAATGCTAATACATCTGATTGAATTTTACTGTCCTTAATCATTTTATTTAAAATAACTATAATTTCTTCCTGCTTAATTGATGGAAACAACATATCGGTTTTGCTAAGGATATTAGTATTTAAAACTTTAGCTTGTTCAATTTTACTATCCTTTGATGTGATTTTCACTCTAGCTTGCGACCATTTTTGAGAATATGTTTCTCTACTAGCTTTTAAGTCAATTATCTGTTGAATTTGTTTTATGTAAATAAATTGATAAAAACAATATCCTAATAAAACTAATAACAAAGCTCCTATTAACATTTGTTCCCTTTTAGTTACTTTCATAATTAATCAACTTCCTTTAGAATACAATTAAGAGTAAAAGTTAGGTTTGCATTTTCTGTAGCTGGAGAATTTATGGTTGTAATATTAACTTCTTTTATATTATCTAACTTTATTAAACTACGCTCAAATACAGCTACAGATTCTCTATCTTTTGCTTCAGCTTGTAGTTGTACTCCACTTGCATTCAAATTCATTACTTTAAAATACACACCACTAGGAACACATGAATTTATTTTATTTATAGCTTTACTACCTACAAAATCATTACTTTTTAGTCCATCACTAATATTTGACACTATACCATAGTACTTATTCATTATGACTAACTTTTTATCTTCATTTTCTGCTTCTTTTAAGTCAACAATATTCTCTTTTGAATTTAAATTTTGCTTTGTGTACTTAATTTCAGAATTTAACTCGCTTATATTAAAATAATTAACTACATATGCAGAAATCATAAATAAGACCAAACCTATAGATAAAGTACTTGCATATAAATATTTTTTTTTGAAATCTTTTCTACCTCCTGTATAAGGATCAAAAAAGTTAAAATCACTCATAAGTTTCACCTACCTTAGTCTTATTATCGCTCCAATAGCATTTAAATATTGGCTTAATTCCACGTCTATTTTAGAACAGTTTACATTGCTTAAACTCTGTATTTGAGTAACAGGTAAGTTCATAGCATCCTTTATAAATCTTTCTATCCCTTTAAGACTTGAACTGCCTCCGTATATATATATTTTATCTATTTTATTTCCTTGTTCTTTATTTTTATAATAATTAAGCAGTTTTTCTATTTCTTGAATCCAATTTTTCACTTGTTCTTTTGCAATATCGTTTACCATTGAACTCTGACTATCACTTAAAGTTTTTCTCTCAAAATTATACCCTTTAATCTTTTGATCCTCTGCAGCTTCTTCTGATATAGATAATTCCTTAGCAATATCTATATCTATATTAGCGCCACCATAATTAATAATTCTAGTAAATTGCACTTTCCCATCTGAAATAATATTTACATTTATAAAATCATATCCTAAATCTATAACCGCAACAGTATCTTCTAAACTGAAATTTTCATCATTAACTTTTATATTCTCATTGAATAACTTATTAATACTATTTGAACTTATATCTAATGCTACTGCATTACCCTTTAATTCCTTTATTAATTTATAATATCCATCTGCCATAATTTTCGGATACACTACTACTGTAACCTTAGCCATTTTTACACCATCGTCTTCAAACTCTCCTAATATTGTGTATTGCATTATGTAATCACCAAACTTTATTGGCAAATATCTTTCCATCTGGAACTTAATTATGGCGTCCATATCTTCCTTTTTAGCTACGGGAATATCAATATCTCTAGTTATAATCGTTGTACTTTTTGTGGTAATTATAATATTTCTACATTTTATATTTTCAGCTTCCAAACCATCTGAAATTTCACTTTTTAATTTAGTTATGTCTATAATATTTCCATCATTATAACATCCTACTGGAGTAATCATAGTGATAGCTTTTTCTATAATAACATTTTTTTTAATTTGACTTCCTAGAACTATTTTTGTGTTTTTTGAACCTATGTCTAGGGATAAGACTTTTGAGTTAAACATGAGTAGTCACCTCTTTTTAGTGTATTTAGTTGAACTATTTAATATTAACTTCCAGTTATGATTATTTACCCTTAGGTTATAATTATAACTGGAAGTTTTTATTTGAACCCTTGAATACTTTCATTTACAGTTTGTTCATGACCCTCGGGGGTCATAGCGAAGGTAATGAGCTTGCTAGTGATTAGCATAAATTCCAGTGTGAGTTGGATAAACTTCATTGCCTGTTCCCGCTAAAACATTAACACTCCCAGACGTAACTGTTAATGTAAATGCAGTTGAACCTGTAGCCTTTGGTGCTGGAACTCCACCTTGAAGGTCAGTAGCAGATATATCTGATATATCTGCTACTTTATCACCTTGAGCTAATTTGATAGCCGCAGCATTTGCAATGCTCCTACCACTTGCAATATCTGCACTTATTTTAGCATTTTCTTGATAAGTTGCAAATTTTGGAATTGCGATTGCAGCCAAAATTCCAATTATCGCAATAACAACAATAAGTTCAATTAAAGTAAAACCTTTCCTCTTCTTTTTCTTAATTACATCCATTTTCATTAAATTTATTTCCATTAATAATTCCCCCTTGAAAATTGATATTTTAAATATATAATAATGACTTAACTGCAAAATCTACATATAAATAACATTTATTGTTTTAATGATTTTGTTTTGTAGTTTTATCATATTAATCATCTACTGTGGAGCTGTAATCAAACTATTATTGAACTGTCTTAGACATATCAAATATTGGCATCATCATTGCAATTACTATAAATCCTATAACTACTCCCATTACTACTATCATTAGTGGCTCTATCATTGTTGTCATTTTTTTTAGTGATGTCTCTAGTTCTTCATCATAAAAATTTGCTGTCTTGTCCAATATATCGTCGAGTGATCCAGATTCTTCACCTATTTTAACCATTGAGTTCAGCATTACTGGAAATATTGATTCTTCACCTATTGCTTCACCTAAAGATATACCTTTTAGTACTTTTTCTCTAATTACTTCTAAGCTTTTTTCAGCTACTTTATTTCCAACTACCCTTTGAACTACTTCTAAACATTGTACCAAGGATACGCCACTAGCCAGTACTGTAGATAAAGTTCTAGTAAATCTAGATACAATTACTTTTTCTGTAACATCTTTAATTATTGGTAATTTAAATTTTAATCTATCTATTGATAATCTACCTACTGGAGTTCTAGCATAATACTTCATGCCATAAACCGCTCCACCAATAACTACGAGTAAAACATACCATTTAGTTAATATAAACGTGCTAATGCCCATTACTATTCTCGTAGGTGCTGGCAATGCTACCCCCGAGCTTGCAAACATTCCTGTGAATGTAGGCATTATAAAAGCTAAAATGAAGATCACTACTACCACTACTAACCCTACAAGCACCATTGGATAAACCATAGCACTTTTAAGTTGGTTATTTATTTTATTTTCTTTTTCAAAATGGGAAGCCATTCTGCTCATTATTATATCTAAATTACCACTGACTTCCCCGGTATTGATCATATTTATAAGTAATTCAGGAAACACATCTTTATGCTTACCAAGTGCTTCTGAAAGTGAGACTCCCTTCTGAACATCCTCATATATTTCATTCAAGCTTTTTCTCATTTTCTTATTCTGTGTTTCCTTTCTTAAAACATTTAACGCATTGGAAATGTTAGCACCTGCATTTATCATTGTATAAAACTGTCTACAGAAGATATATAAGTCCTTTGTTTTAACTTTTTCAAATGATTCAAATAAATCTTGATGCTCACGTTCTAATGTTTCTTTAATTTCTATAGGGTAGTAATTATTATCCTCTATCATAGCTAGAACTTCATTTTTACTATTAGCTTTAAAATTTCCTTCTAATTTTT
Source organism: Clostridium psychrophilum (assembly GCF_018861705.1). Lineage (GTDB taxonomy): Bacteria > Bacillota > Clostridia > Clostridiales > Clostridiaceae > Clostridium_AD > Clostridium_AD psychrophilum. The sequence continues at coordinate 13,797 of NZ_JAHLEC010000067.1, forward strand.
TACCTTGTTGGTTCATAACACTGTACTTAAATGTAGGCACTCACTCACCTCCTTAATCTTTAGAAAATGCTATTTTAACCAGTTCCTCAACTGTTGTGACTCCCTTTAAAACTAGATCAATACAAGCTGTTTTTAAAGTTATCATTCCTTTTTCTATACTTAAGTCTCTTATTTCATCTACACTAGCATTACGCATGATGTACTCTCTATGCAAGCGGGTTACTTCTATTATTTCGTATACACCTGTTCTTCCTGAGTATCCGCTGTTGCTACAATGCCCACAGCCTGTACCTCTTTTAAGCAATAATTTTTCATCTGACTTAGCACCCAGGATTTCTTTATCGAGCTGTGTCGCTTCGTAAGTCTCGCAGCACATTGGGCATATTTTTCTTACTAGTCTTTGCGATATAATTGCTGTTACAGCACTCGCTACTAGGTAAGGTTGTATTCCCATATCTATAAGTCTTATAATTGCTGAAGGTGCATCATTCGTGTGTATTGTGCTTAGCACTATATGTCCTGTTATAGATGCCCTGGTAGCAATTTCTGCTGTTTCATTGTCCCTTATTTCACCTATCATGACAACATCAGGATCTTGTCTTAATATTGATCTTAAGCCTGATGCAAAAGTTAACCCTGCTTTTACATTTACGTTTACTTGATTTATTCCATCAACTACGTATTCTACGGGGTCTTCAACTGTTATAATGTTCTTAGTATCATCATTAAGTTCGCTTAATAATGTATAAAGCGTAGTTGATTTTCCACTACCTGTAGGTCCTGTAACTAGAATAATCCCATATGGGTTTTTAAGAATTCTTTGTACTTTATCTAAGTCATCTTCATTCATGCCTAGTTTCTCTTTACCTACTAAAAAGTTTTCTCTATCAAGCACTCTAATAACAATTTTTTCACCATGTATTGTTGGCAAAGTTGATACTCGTAAGTCTACCTTCTTATCATCTACAATTGTTAAAATTCTACCATCCTGTGGAATTCTTTTTTCTGCAATATTCAATTCTGCAAGTATTTTTATACGAGTTATAAATGCACTGAATATATCTTTTTTGTATCTTGATATTTCTTTTAAAGTACCATCTATTCTAAATCTTATTTTTATGTGATTTTCAAAAGGTTCTATGTGAATATCACTAGCTTTAAGCTTTATTGCATCACTTATGGTAGAATCAACAAGTCTAACCGCTGGTGCACTTTTTATATCATCTAATTGTTCTTTGTCGACTTCTTTACTTTCATTTGTTCCTTGATCCTTTGATAAATCTTCAGCTGCTTTTTTTGCATTTTGATTAGTATAATATTTATCAATTGTATTATTGATATCTTTTGTTAATGCAATATATACATTAACATCAAAACCTGAAGAAATTTTAGCATCATCTATTGCAAATATATTTAGTGGATCAGACATCGCAATCTTTAGTTTATTGTTTTCCATACCAAAAGCAACTAAGTTATATTTTTTCGATATAATTTCTGGAATTAATTGAACAACTTTTTGTTCGATTTCTACCATATCTAAATGTACTCTTTTTGTACCTAATTGCTGCTCTAGAACTTCTAAAATATCTTCTTCACTTAAAGTACCCTCTTCAATAAGAAGTTGTCCTAGCCTTTTTCCTCCACCTTGCTGTTTTATAAGTACTTTCTTAAGTTGTTCTGGAGTTATCTTTTTTGATTCAACTAATAAATCTCCTAATCTTCTTCTTTCCATCCTCTTCATTATCTGTGCCCCTTTACTATCTACACATTGTTTTCTCTTATGTATTTTGAATATTTATATGTGCATTTTTCAGGTATCGTTTATTTTTTTAAAACTATTTTTTCAAAGTTGCTTTTAATTATTCTTAAGTTATTTTGTTAATTTAGATAAGAATTTCTCCTAATCTTTACTAATTTTAAGGACCAGTATTTTTCATTTCTAAGCATATCCTTCTAATTGCCAAATTTTTCATTAATCATTATATTTTACATTATATAATAATAATTAGTGCTATGCAATAATATTTTAACATTTTATAATTTTTTTTAAAGTTAGGAAGCCACTGGTCTACAGTGGTTTTTAGTTAGATAATAATCACTTCGTAACTCTCAACAAATTATTTCAAATTAATACATTTTTTTTATAAATAGTAGCATTTTAGAGATAATAAATTGAATTTCAATAAAAACATAATTCAAATTGTGTTTTTGTAACTAGTATCCAATATTACTATATTGGTTAATACTAACTAGTAACTTTATGTCAAATCATGCAACTTCGTTTGTAACTCTTCGTAACTAATTATCCCAAGCTCATGTTGTTTTTTAACATTACGAATAGCTTGAAAATTCTCCAATTTCTTCGAATATTCTTGAAGTTTTAAATTATATTCATCCTCTGTTATAACATCCAATTTCTTGGCTTCGTCGAGTGCTTCCTTTTGACGTTTAAATTCATCCTCAAATTTCTCTTTCTCTTGTAATATTACTTCATCCTTTAATTTATTTTCTAGTTTAAGTAATTCTGCCTCAAGTTCTATTTTATTTTCTATAAGTTTAACTATATCCTTAACATCAATCTCTGGCATCTCCTGAGCTTCTGAAATAAATTCTACATACATTTTGCCTACTTGTTTATATGAGACGTCTATTTCAATTTTTATTTCCTCAAGTTCAGTCTTAATATTATTTACTTTTACCGCAGTGCTAAAGGCACTTGTTGCAGCCCTACTTATAGATTCTATTGTTACATTTATTAAATCATCAATAAATCCCAACCTAACCCCTCCTATATTAAAATAATGCAAATAAATTGTTATTCTTTATTATTATATTCACCTATCTTATTAATATATTTATATATGTAGAAATTTGTGCAAAAAGAAATAACATAGCCAAAACACTGATTCTCATCAATGACTATGTTATTTCTTTTATATAACGCTAAAAGTTCGTTTATATTTATGCTCACATTTATGCCTACTTAATAATACCATATATAGTACATCTGAATTTAATACTAAAAAACATTAAAAGGGTATACATTATGGATTAAAATAAATCAAACAAAAAACCACTTCATACTTGCATTACAATGACACATGCGTCGATATGGTGAATAGTAAAAATGAAATTCTCTCCTTTTTTTATATAAAGTTTCAACCCTTTTTAAATAAATACAAAGTAAGGAGGGATAACAATGTTAAAATCAAAATCAATTAATAAGATTATATTATTAATTATGTTTATCTTATCCACAATAACTATATACTTATGTGTAAATTATCTAAAAACTGCTTACACAGTGTTACCTCAAATACAACATATAGTTAATAATATGATTATCCCACAAAAAGCTTGTAATTACTTCCAAACGTAGTAATTATGATATAATAATATCAAAATCAGTACGTAGAGGAGGATTACTATGTTTTGCAAAAATA
>NZ_JAHLEC010000068.1 GCF_018861705.1 Clostridium psychrophilum
CAACAAATAAAGCAACATTAAATTTCTTCAGGATACATTTTCACTTTTCAACCCACATTCTAAATCCTAATATTTCCATTATTGTTTTTTCATAAGTTAGTTAACACTATCTTTTTAAATTTACATTTTAAAAATACCTTATAACCCATACCATCTAAATTAATATTCACAATAAGTATTTTAAATATATGTCTTGTTATTTTACTGTTTTATTATACCCCACAAACGGTTAAATAAACAGTATAGATATTACTACAATTTATTTTGCTGAAATTTAATCTAGACTCCCTATAAGTGTAAAACAATATCTGTTACAATAACTTTATATGTAATAAATTGCAAGGATGGTGATGTTTTTGAAAAAAATTGATTTTAATAAAAATGTAGTTGATTTCTTATTTGTAACCATAGGATGTTTATTGATTGCATTTTCAATTACTTCTATTCTAAGACCAAACGGATTAATAACTGGAGGAATAACTGGGGTATCAATAATACTAGAAAAGTTAATCCATATTAAATATACTTATATTTATTATGTTCTATCCATTTTAGTATTAGGTATTGCTTGGTTATCTATGGGAAAAAGAGAAGGTATAAAAATAATTACGCTATCTATAGTATTTCCTTTTGTATTAATTGTTTTTGAAAGATTTAATTATAGCTTTATAAAAAATGATATGATGCTGGCTTCAGTTTATTTTGGACTTATTTGTGGAATTGGAACTGGTCTTGTGCTAAAAAGAGGATATTCAATGGGAGGAACTGATACTGTTGCAAAAATTCTTCATCATAAGGTTTTTACTTTTGTAAGCATAAGTGAGATTCTACTTTGTATTGATGGGACACTAATTGCATCATCAGTTATAGTATATAATTCAAATATTGCACTCTATGCTATCATTTCACAAATTATAATGGTGAATATGATTGATGCAGTGATGTTTGGATTTGGCTCAAAGAAGGTCAAACTTGAGATAATAAGCGATCATCATCAAGATATAGCCCAATACATAATCCACAGCGTTAAAAGAGGAGTCACGAGCTATGAGGTAAAAGGTGGTTATAAAAACTTACCACGCTTAAAGCTTCTAACACTTTGTTCTCCAAGAGAGTCTATGTTAATTAAGCGGTATATAGCAGAAACTGATCCAGATGCCTTTGTAGATGTTTTACCAGTAATCTCAGTATGGGGAAAAGGAATAGGCTTTGATCGTTTGTCAGAGGAGTAAAATAGTCTCCCTATGATAGATGCTTTGGTAGACATGAACTATATTCTATTCATAAAAAATCCTCGACTGTACTTTAATGTAGTACTGTAGAGGATAATCCAAATAATTATTTATTATTCTATGTAGTATTTTTTAAATATAGATAAAGCAATTTTTTGATTGATATAACAATTTACTTGTAATATTCAAACACATCTTCTATTGAATTTATCCCAAAATTTTGTGGCCGCGGGAGACCTTTTAAATCTTTTCCTGCAAATCTACCATCTACATAATATTCAACCCCGAAAAAGTTCTCAAACCACATAAGGATTTTATCAATAAATGGAGTTTTAACTTCTACCAATTCGCAAAAACTCTTAATAATGCATAGTCCATATGGGAAATCTTCTAGAAAGTATCTTGAATTAAAATCTGGAATATACCCCTTTTCTGTTTTTATCAATGGAGACTGTATATTCTTAAGTGCAGGCTTATTGCTAATTTGCGCAGTCATCTGCTTCACGGAATCCGCTCCGAAATATTCCTTTACAAAACCAACCTTGTTCAAATCAATAGTTCCTAGCTTAAGGCATAAATTCTGTACCTCTTCATCAGTAGCTATTAACATTTCTGAACATTCATCCGTCCACTCGTTATAAAATTGGATCATATTTTCAAAATATACTTCCTCTTTATAATGGTTAAAGATTCCATAAAGTCTTGCAGTATGGAGAATTGGATTGGCCGGTGTAAGCGAAACTTGTAGAAAATTTTCTAGTGGATTGCACGTCATGTTAAGTATGCTCTCCAATGCCTTGCATACGTCTGTTGTGTTGCGAGCAGGAATAGCTCCTATAAAAAGTTCGTCTTTCTTACCTAGGTCATATACAGATTTTCCGTATTCCTTTAATCTAGAAATGCCATAAACCCTCTGAAATCCGAATATGGTACAGCCATTTTCAATAAGTTCATTGCAATAAAATTCTCCACCACCATTACCTGGCATCATTCCAATCCAAACTCCTTTTTTAAAAAAAGGCTTTATCCTTTGAATCGTTTTGCTAAATATATAAGATGGAAGCGTAGATATAATGATGTCAGCATCCCTTATTACTTCCTCTGGGTTACTAGATATCACATCTATCCTTCCTGTGTGTTTAATTGTGCCATCATTATCACAAACCTCAATAATATGGTTCCACTCATCTGGTCTGGAAGTAAATAATCGAACAGAAATATTCTTATTTGTTCCTATGTCTCCCATTAAAAGTGTACCTATATTTCCACCGCCTAAAATACATACATTCATTCTTTTTCCTCCTACATTATGTTTATTTTTTATACTTTATTTTCCCAAAATATGTTATCAAAAGCTAAATTTGTATTATCCAAAATACTATTTATAGCTATAAATTTAGGGTTGTTTTTTTTGAGCCGTGCTACTATTATATCATATAAGTTCATATAACCCCAGTATAAATATTTATACTAAGCGAGCTTAGTTTTCCTCTGTTTTACTTAGTATTACACCTTTTAAGGAATATTACTGCACTGGTTTTGTTTGATAAAAACTTACTTTTAAATAAATCAAATTCACTTTACCCATAAAACTTTTCTAGGTATGCAAACGAGTTATAATAGAATTTATTTTGCTTATGTGAAGATATAAAGAAGGATTTAAATTTGCCTGTATGTATTACCCCTTTCTTATTTATTGTACAAAAAAAGAGTCCATATAAATAGATCCTTTAAGAATCTATAATATGAGCTCCATTATTTAGTTTTCAGTTTATAATATACATGATAAATGTTAAATGTTCCAATACTTTATATTAAGATTTACTATTCCTCCTTGTGCATAAAAGAAAATGTTTTTGCTGTCTTCCTTAGGGTAAATTCTAGAGGAAAAAGTTTCTTCACCTTTATTTATGAATATTTCAAGGGATGACTTATCCATGAATAAGCGAATGCTTAATTTTTTACGATTCACAATTTTACATTTTCTCACACCTGTTTTACTTAATCCACTTTTGCATCTATCTAGTATTATTTTTTCTTCTTTTGTATTGTAATATAAAAGAGTTTTCTGTTTTTCCTCGTCATCGCATCTAAGCTTAATCCCAAATTCCAACACATTTTCCCATGAGAAATCACAAACTAGCTCAAAACAGTCTCCGTAAATATTGTTAAGTCTAATCTGTTCATTATTTATTACTACATTTTCATACTTAGTTTCGTTAGTTCTAAGTAATTTCATTTCTTCTACTGGATTTTGATAGATCTTATCATTTTCAAGATGTAGTTCTCTAACAATTGTTAGACAATGAAGCCAATTATTCTTTACCGTAGGGCTATCCTCTTCTTCTGGGATACCCATCCACCCGACTAAGAGTAAACGTCCTTTTTCATCTCGCGAAACTTGAGGCGCATAAAATTCAAAACCCCTATCTAATTCAGTAAAATCACCATAAGATAATTTCCCCATTTTATAATTTAATTTTCCTAGCAAATATCCACATTGATATCTATTATTATACAAGTCACCATTAGGCTCTACCCCTTGAGGACAAAAAAGCAATATATCTTTTCCGTCTAATTTAAATAAATTGGGACACTCCCACATATAGCCTAGATAATTCAATTTCTTTGTGTTTGCACCAGCAATTTCACCAATTTTATTCCAAACTAGTAGATCTTGTGAACTATATAAAAGTACTACTCCTTCTTCTTTTTCTGTTTGAGTTCCAAGTGACATATACCATAGTCCATCATGTTTCCAAACTTTAGGGTCTCTGAAATGTGTTGTATAACCCTCCGGCGCATTACTTATAACAGGGTTATTTTTGTATTTAACAAAGTTTTCACCATCATTGCTTTGTGCAATACACTGATATGTCTCCCTTTTACCTAGTTTATTTTTTACATTTCCCGTATAAATTAAAGTGAATTCGCCATTATTATTTACAGCACAGCCAGAATAACATCCATGAGTTTCATACCATTCACTTGGATAAAGTGCAGTTGGTAACATACTCCAATGAACTAAATCAGGACTTTTTACATGAGCCCAACATACCCGTTTATCTTTAGGATATAAAGGGTTAAACTGATAAAACAAATGGTATTCACCATTAAATTGAATAAATCCATTAGGATCATTCAAAAAACCTACACTTGGCATTAGATGGTATTTTAATCTATAGTAATCACCATTTACTTTTTCGTTCAATTCACTACTTGTTTTTATTAGATTTTTTGTCAATTCGTTATTTTTAATCATAATACCACCACCAAATTCAAATTGTTTGTTTTCTACTTCATCAAGAGTTAAAAGTAAAGATATTGCACCCATCTTTGTACGAACTAAAGTTTTTATCTTTTTTCAGTTAATTCCAACTGACACTAACTCTTCTCCTCTATTAATTTTACCAGACTTTAACTGCTTAACAAACTTCATAGAATCAGAATTTGTAATAACAACTATTGTAATAGGTGATTTTGCTTTTTCCTTCACTAAATCCAAATCAAATTCTACTAGTTTTTGTCCCTTCTTAATCATGTCTCCATTTTTAACAAATGACTTAAACCCTTCCCCATTCATTTTGACTGTATCAATTCCTATATGAATTAGTATTTCCAGTCCATCGCTAGTTTTAATTGCTATTGCATGCTTTGTTTCAAACAAACATACTACAGTTCCATCTACTGGTGAAACTACTATTCCATCTATAGGATCTACTGCTATTCCATTTCCCAATAATCCATCAGAAAAAGTTTTGTCTGGAACATCTTTAAGTAATATGACATTTCCATTTACGGGTGATACTAAATTTAAGATAGTATTTGCATCAGATTCATTATAAAGTAAAACATCTTCATTCTTCTTATCATTATTAGCTTCATCTGTTTTTTCTACTTTTTCCATATTATCTTCTTTTATTCCAAGCACATAAGTAACTGCAAATGCAGTTGCAAAAGCTAAAAGCATACCTATTACATAATTCAAAATCGACGATGGCGGTACAATTGATGTGCCCGGTATTCCACTTACACCCATTCCGGTCATTGCTACTTTTGTAAATACCACATAACCACCACCTACAGCACCACCTGAAGCTGCTGCAATAAATGGTCTCCTATATCTCAAATTCACTCCAAAAATAGCTGGTTCAGTTATACCAAGCACCGCTGATAATGCTGCTGGTCCTGCTACTGACTTCATTTTGGCATTTTTCGTGATAAAATATACCGCAAAAGCAGCTCCACCTTGTGCAACATTTGCCATTGACCAAATTGGCAATAAGAAGTCTCTATGAATATTGGGATTAGCAAGTAATCCTGCCTCAACAGCTTGGAAACTTTGATGTATGCCAGTAATAACTATTAATGAATAAAGTCCTCCAAATAATATACCAGCAAAAACACCTGCTGTATTATATAGTGTTACTAAAGCAAATGATAGTCCATCTCCTAGAAATCTCCCTGCTGGTCCTATTATAAAAAATGTGAAAAACCCTGTAATCAATACTGTAAAGAACGGTGTTAGTAAAATATCTAGTATATCTGGAACTATTTTTCTTAAACCTCTTTCTATATACCCCATAACCCAAACAGCAATTAATATTGGAAGCACTTGGCCTTGATAACCAACCATACTTACATGAAGTCCATAAAAATCCATTGAATTTTTAATTCCATTTCCTAATGTCCAAGCATTCTGAAGATCCGGATGTATCATTATGCCTGCTAATGTTACCGCTAGAAAAGGATTAGTTCCAAATTGTTTAGCCGCACTAAATGCAATTAAAACAGGTAAAAACACAAAAGCCGCACTTGAAAACATATTTAATAATATATACATTCCACTTTTTGAATCAATCAAATGGAAATTTTGAAGCATTCCTAAAATTCCCATTAAAAGCCCACTAGCAACTATCGCTGGTATTATTGGAAGAAAAATACTTGATAACATTCTTGCAAATCTCTCAAAAGGATTCATATTTTTCATTGCAGCTTTTTTATTATCACTTAAACTTGCCGCACCTATTTTAGTTCCCTCAATAAAAGCAGCATATACTTTGTTTACTGTTCCTTGACCAATAATAATTTGTAATTGACCTCCACTGTTAAATACCCCTTTAACAGCATCCAATTTTTCAATTTTTTTTATGTTTGCCTTTTTATCGTCATTTAAAACCAATCTCAATCTTGTAGCACAATGTGCAGCACTAGCTACATTTTTTTCTCCACCTAAATACATTAAAATTTCTTTGGCTATTTTGTTATAATCCATTTTTACCCCTCCTATATTTTTATCTGCACAAAACTAATTAACACATTGTTTTGTATCCATTAATTAGCTATGGCTAATTTAAATAAAAAAAGCCTAAATTGAATTAATACAACTAGTGTATAATCTTCAACTTAGGTTTTGCCTGCATAACCAGTAACAATCCTGATATTAACTTTTTGGTGCCTTAAAAAATAACTAGTCCACCTTTCTATATATGTTGATAAATGTATAAGTCTATGATTTCCCAGAAGATATCTTATACCTTATACTAGAAATAACTCGCTGAATATGAAGACTCAAATAAACTATTTCTCCATTGTTTATTGTGTAATGATAGTTTTTTTCAATAAACATTTTTATCTTTAATGCACATGTATACGGTTTGTGATAATTCATTTCTACCATTTTTAAAAATTCATTACTATCTTCTGGCAAACTATTATTTGAAATTACCCTTTGTGAAAAATACTTCAAGTGAGTAACAAGTCTATCATAAGAAATATCATTTTCATCAAATTCTATGTTGAAAAAATATTTTATTATGTTCAATATTTCTTGAACAATTGAAATAATATTTATTGTGTTATCCATGCTTTGATTAAGGGCAGCATCTACTAAATGTAGAGCAATATAACCCGCTTCATCTAAATCCATTTTAATACCTAATTCATCTTCAATACAATCTAGTGCCCATAAGCCAACTTCATACTCTTTTTTGTGTATCCTTTGTATTTCCCAAAGTAGCTGATTCTTTAACTTAATACCTTCTTTATATCGTTTAATAGCAAAATCAATATGATCTGTTAGTGCAATATAAATATGATCATCAAATTGTGTATTTAATTTTTCTTTACCATAGCTTATAATTGTCTCTGATAATTTTATATACTCCATCGGGATTTCATTTATCAATTTTTGAAATTTCTCATTTTCGATTTTATTTTCCAAAATAAAGACTTTCTCAATTTTAAGAACATCTACCATATCTCCATTTCTCTTTTGAAAAGCAATACCTCTGCCCATGACTACCTTTTCACGCCTAGATTTCTCATCTATAGTCGTAACTACATTATTATTTAATATCCTTTTTATAATAATAGTATTCACCCCAATGCCACTATAATTACTAGATTTTTATTCAATTGCCCAAATCTAAAGTTAAAATATTTACACTAATATACAATTAAGTTAACAGTGTTTTTTATAATCACAGGGCAATCATATTTGATTGCAAGAAAAAAAACCCAAAACAAGACAAAGTTTACACTCATCTTAAATTAGGTTTTGCCTGCTTAATCAGTAACAATCCTTTTATTTAATTCAATTTAAATTTATGATAACATTTTCATTGTTTTATGTCAACACATTTTTTATATAATATTTGGGAATTATATGATGTATTTAAACTTAATTATAAAATAAAAGAAACCATTATCTGCACTTGCTTTCTTCAGTTGGATTTTTCATCATCAAAGACTCTAAAACCCAACTTTTTTTTATATTGACAAGGGGTGCAATTATTATATTCCTTAAATTTTTTTATAAAGTAACTAAAATTACTAAAACCAACATCAAAACATACTTGCATTTCTTTAGTATCTTCTGTTTTAAGCATTTTAGCCGCCCGTTCTATTCTATATTTATTAATATAAGTAACGGCAGTTTTGCCAGTTACGGATTTGAAAAATCTGCAAAAATATTGGGTATTCATATTAGCTTCCGCAGCCAATTCAGAAATATATATCTTTTGTGTGTAATTATTATCGATAAAACCGAGTACCTTTTTTATTATCCTTACCTTATAATCTTTTGGAATTAAAAAAGCAGAATCATTTTTAATAAACTTATCTTCTTCAAATAAGTTTGCTACAATCTTTAACAAGCAACCCTTTATACTGAGTTCACATCCTGAGCTTTTTCTATGATAGACATCAATTATTTCTAAAATCTCATTTAAAGTTTTATTACCCAATACATAATTTGTATCAAGATATAACGGAAAACTAAGTGATTTTTTTATTATCGGATTGATATATTTATTTTGATAATAATTATAAATTGAACTATTTAATATGTTAATGTCAAACACTATGGAATGGTGTATAGAAGGTTTATTGTCAATTGCATAAATTGAATGCAATTGTTCACTGTTTATAAAAACACATTGACCATGAGTTAATTTAACGTGTTGCATATCTATATTAAACATTAAGTCTCCCTCTTCTATATATACTACTTCAATCTCATTGTGCCAATGATCTGATACAGAATAATTACCTTGCGTATCAATATGAGAGTAAACGTGTAATGGAAATATAGAATCGCCACGAGCTGTTTTTTCTTTTAATTTATCATCATTCATTTTTATCACTCCTAACTCTTTAGTGAAAATAGTGTTATTTTTAGAGAATATAAAGCAAGATTACAAATGATAATATAGATATAATAATATTATAAGGTTACATGTAATCGAATTCAAGTATAGAAATTAATGGAGGTATAGTATGAATAAAACTTGGTGGAAAGAAAGTGTCATTTACCAAATATATCCAAGAAGCTTTAAGGATAGCAATGGAGATGGAATAGGCGATTTAAAAGGTATCACTCAAAAGTTAGACTATTTAAAGGAACTTGGTATTAATGTTATCTGGCTTTCTCCTATTTACAAATCTCCAAATGATGATAACGGATATGATATCAGTAATTACCAAGATATTATGACAGAGTTTGGTACAATGGAGGACTTTGATCAATTGCTTCAAAAGGCTCATGATTGTGGTATAAAAATCATAATGGATTTGGTAGTAAATCATACTTCTAATGAACATCACTGGTTTAAGGAAAGCAGAAAATCTAAAGATAATAAATATAGGGATTATTATATATGGAAAAGTGGAGTAAATTTACAACCTCCAAATAATTGGGAATCTAGTTTTAATGGAAGTGCTTGGGAATATGATGAAAGCACAAATATGTATTTTCTTCATTTGTTCTCTAAAAAACAACCTGATTTAAACTGGGAAAATGATACTGTGCGAAATGAAATATATAAAATGATGAAATGGTGGTTAAATAAAGGGATTGATGGATTTAGAATGGATGTTATTAACTTAATATCTAAAGATCAAATGTATCCTGACGGAGAAATAAGAAAAGGACACTCACTTGGGAACTTTGCGCCATACTCTTTTAATGGACCTAGAATTAATGAATTTTTAAAAGAAATGAATAAAGAAGTATTATCCAAATATGACATAGTCACTGTAGGAGAAACACCAAAAGTTAATATACAAGAAGCCATGAACTACGTTGACGAGAAAAGAAATGAACTTAATATGGTTTTTCAATTTGAGCTCATGGGCTTAGGAAATGGTAACCATGGAAAATGGAGCAATGCCCCATTTAAATTAACTGATATAAAAAAAATTATGACTAAATGGCAAAAGGGATTAGAAGATGGGGGATGGAATAGTTTATTTTGGAATAATCATGATCAGCCTAGAGTAGTTTCACGTTTTGGAAATGATAAAGAGTACTGGGAACAGTCAGCTAAGATGCTAGCAACTTGTCTTCATATGATGCAAGGAACTCCATTTATTTACCAAGGCGAAGAAATAGGAATGACTAATGTAGCTTTTAAATCTATAGAAGATTATAGAGACATTGAGACAATAAATGCATATAAAGAACAAGTAAATATTAAAGAAAAAAATCCATTAGAAATGATGGCAGCAATTAATGCAAGAGGAAGAGATAATGCACGTACACCTGTGCAGTGGGATGAAAGTGAAAATGCAGGCTTCACTACGGGAAAACCTTGGATTAAGGTAAACCCCAATTATAAGCAAATTAATGTGAAATCCCAATTAGAAGAACCTAATTCTATATTTAATTATTACAAACAATTAATTGATATTCGCAGTAAAAATCAAATTGTAGTATATGGAATTTATAATTTGATTCTTGAAGATAACGAAGAACTGTATGCTTACACAAGAACTTTAGGAGAAGAAAAACTTCTTATAATATGTAATTTTGTAGATAGAATTTCTAAATTTAATTTACCACAATCTATAAAGTATAGTTCTCAAAAATTGATTATTGGTAATTATAAAATATCTAACGGCGTTAACATAAAATCGATTGAAATGAAACCTTATGAAGCAAGAGTATATTTATTGAAATGTTAAAAACTAATTTAATTTTTATATTGAGTAATTTTAAAGTTTTAATATTATATATGTAATTTCAAATTCTGGAAATTATTATTACGAATTGAGAAGGAGAAGAATTTATATGGATTATAAAAAAGCTGCTAAAGATATTTTAAAGGCTATTGGAGATAAAGCAAATATTACAGCATTAGCCCACTGTGCAACCCGTCTTAGATTAGTATTAAAAGATGAAAAGAAAATTGACCATAAAATTCTTGATGGGTTAGATGTTGTGAAAGGAACTTTTTCAATAGGAGGACAATTTCAAATAATTATTGGTACTGGAACTGTAAACAATGTATATAAAGAATTAATAAAGATTACAAATATTGATGAAATTTCTAAAAATGACGTAAAGAAAATAGCGGCTAAGAAGAATACTAATTTTCTTTTAAGTCTTGTTAAAATATTGTCTGATATTTTTGTACCAATAATACCTGCCCTTGTAGCTGGTGGCCTTTTAATGGGTATAAACAATGTGCTTACATCTGAAAATTTGTTTGGAGCCAAATCCATAGTTGAAATGTATCCTGCAATAAAGGATATAGCAAGTATGATAAACACCTTTGCATCAGCACCTTTTACATTTTTGCCTGTATTAATTGGTTTTTCAGCTACTAAGAGATTTGGAGGGAATCCTTTCTTAGGAGCGGGAATGGCTATGATTATGGTACATCCTGAATTACTAAATGGATATGGATATGCAGATGCCTTACTTAATGGAAAGATAACTTACTGGAATATTTTTGGACTAAGTCTTGCTAAAGTAGGATACCAAGGAACTGTGCTTCCTGTGTTAGTCTCTTCTTGGATTTTAGCTAAGTTAGAAAACTTTTTCAGAAAAATTGTACCTGCTTCTCTTGATATATTGTTAACACCTCTTTTAGCAACATTAATTACAGGATTTTTAACTTTTGTTGCAGTAGGACCCGTAATGCGTTCAGCTGGTAATCTATTAACAGATGGCATTTTGTGGTTGTATACTTCCTCTGGATTTATTGGTTCTGGAATATTTGGTCTCATATATTCTCCAATTGTTATTACAGGAATGCATCAAAGTTTCATAGCTGTTGAAACTCAGCTCTTAGCTAATACAGCAAAGACAGGGGGCTCATTTCTTTTGCCAATAGCTTCTATGGCAAACATAGGACAAGGTGCTGCAACTCTCGCTGTATTCTTTGTTACAAAAGATAAAAAAATGAAAGGACTTGCATCTGCAAGTAGTATTTCAGCATTACTTGGAATTACTGAGCCCGCAATATTTGGAGTTAATTTGAAATTGAGATATCCTTTTGTAGCTGGCATGATTGGCTCAGCTGTTGCGTGTGCTTTCATAGGTGCTTTCAAAGTATTATCAGTATCTATGGGACCAGCGGGTATACCTGGGATAATTGCTATAAGACCTAAATCTACTGTCTATTTTATTATATGTGCAATTATAAGCTTTGTTGTAAGTTTTATAACTTCATTAATTGCAGGAATTATAATTAAAAATAAGATGAAAATTAATAGTAATTCGAATGCCAGTAAGGAAACTAGCAAAGCAAGTATTGGTGAATAACTTATATTTTATTTGTTAAAAGAGCTATTACAATAATTTGTAGTAGTTCTTTTATTATAAAATTAATTGTTGCTGGTTCCTTAGATAAAATTGCTATAACTAATAACACCCTTCTTATTTCCCTAAAATTGATCAAATTGTGAATACAGTTTTGCAAATTTTTAAAGATGCAAAGTAAAATAAAGAAAAATAATGATACCCCTAATCGTAGTTTTAATATCCAACGATTGGGGGTATTTTATAGTCAATTTTCATTAATAAGTCAGCATATATTGTAAATGTTTCGCCCCTTTAGTGCATGTATTAAATTATTTTTTTAAAATTAATAAATTTCGTTATTATATAATTGAATTGAATAAAATTTTCAAAGTAGTCTATAATTTATATATACAGATTTTAACATAAGAATAAATTGAAATTGATAAGAATAAGAATACTGCATTGGGTCCCCCCTAAATGCAGTATTTTTATTTATGTTTCAATCTAATTTATTTCTACATCTAGCAAATTTAATTCGCTCATAAACACTCACAATAGGCCATGCGAGAATAATAATTATGTATATAAATCTCTGAATAAAACTTTAAGAGAAATAAAATATTGATTGTTTATTGACAAATTATTTATAATATGGTATATTTCATTACAACATAATTAACAAATTTGATGACGAGAAAGAGTACGTTTTAGTATCTGTTCTAAAGAGAGTTGACATTTGGTGAGAGTCAACGTTCAGTCTATAATCGAAAATCATCTCTGAGAAGTAAACCTGAAATATAATAAGGTTTAATGGTCGTCCACCATTAAAAGGAACAGATATCAATTGGTATCTTGCTAAGTGCTATTAAAGTTATTCATTATAATTTTAATAGATTTAGGGTGGTAACACGTGCATATATGCTCGTCCCTTTTTATAGGGACGGGCTTTTTTTATTTTAAAAGGTGGTGGTTTAGTGGATAGCGACATTGGCATTAGAACTCGGGATATAATACTCAATCTTAGAAAAAATAATATTATTGGAGGAATTACTATGAATAAATTATCAAGGAAAAATTTACTGCTAGTTAGTTTAATGTTATTTTCAATGTTTTTTGGAGCTGGAAACTTAATCTTCCCTCCAGTCCTCGGACAAATGTCAGGTACAAATCTTTTACTTTCGCTATCTGGTTTCCTTGCTTCTGCAGTAGGTCTACCAATTCTTGCTGTAGCTGTTGTTGCAAAAGCTGATGGCCTTCAAAATTTAGCTGGTAGAGTTAATAAAACCTTCGCACTTATTTTTACATTATTAATATATTTATCAATAGGACCATTTTTAGGTATACCTCGTGCCGCTAGTTTATCTTTTGAAACAAGCATAGCACCATTTTTAAACACATCAGTTACTGGTGGAGCTTTACCTCTTTTTCTATATACAGTATGTTTCTTTGGTTTAGCATTTTGGCTAAGTATGAATCCTAATAAATTAGTAGATCGTTTTGGGAAGATACTAACCCCTGCTATCTTAATACTAATACTTATAATATTCATAGGTAGTTTAGTTAACCCTATTGGCAGTTTTAGTGCTCCAATTGGAGATTATGCTAACTTCCCTGTTTTAAAAGGATTTTTAGATGGATACATGACTATGGATGCAATTGCGGCACTTAATTTTGGAATAGTTGTTGCCTTAGTTTTAAAGAAACAAGGCATTACAGATAAAAGAGCTTTAAGCTCTTATACAATAAAAGCTGGACTTATAGCTGGTCTTGTTTTAGCTGTAATATATTTAATGCTTTCCTGCCTAGGTGCTGTCGCTCAAACTAAATTTGGCAATACAGCCAATGGAGCTCAAACATTAACAAAGGTAGTTTCTTATCTTTTCAATACAAATGGTCTTATAATACTTGGTTTAACTTTTGGACTAGCTTGCCTTACAACCTGCGTTGGTCTTATAACATCATGTAGTGAGTACTTTTCAAGGATAATTCCAAAGGTTAGCTATAAAATCTGGGTTACTACAATAACACTATCCAGTATGCTGTTTGCAAATGTAGGCTTAACTAACATACTAAAGATATCTGTACCTGTTTTAACAGCTATATATCCTATGGCAATAGTACTTATTGTACTAGCTTTCACTAATAACCTATTTAAAGGTTATACCTGCGTATATTCTTTCAGCATGCTATTTACTGCTGCTTTTAGTATATGTGATTCATTAAATCAAGTTGGACTTAATATATCATTTTTGAGTTCTATGCCTTTATCAAAACAAGGTCTTGTTTGGGTAATACCATCTTTAGTTGGTGCTCTATTAGGATTTTTGTTTAGCATGGCAAAAGAAGTTTCTTTTTCAAAAGAAACTTCTCTAAACGAATATAATAAATAATAATCAGAGGGATGTTGCGGTTGCAACATCCCTCTGTTTCCTATTGTTTATCAATTTTCTTTTTCAGCCGTTTATAAATATACTATCATGTCTTTTCTGCTCATTTTCTAAGATTGTTTTATTAGAGCCTCTGCTACGTTAATTATAAAGTCTTGAACATTTGTAACTAATGTCTTAACTTCTAATGTTCCTCTATCAGATAATTTGTTAACAGCAAATTCTTGTATATCTATAGAATATATATATACTGGTCTAACAACTCCATTTTTTACAGTGTACGATGGAGTCATATTTCCTGCAGCAATCGTATGAAGTACTGATGATAAACATATAAGCATAGTTGCATTTCTAGTATGTTTTCTCATAGCATTTTGAGATTCATACACATTATCATAAACATTGGGCAATGTATATCTATCTCTTATACTACTAGCAAGCACTACAGGAACATCGTTTTCAAGACAAGCTTTTATTATGCCATCTTCAACTGCCCCTGAGTTTACAAGCTCCACTAGTGATCCCGCACGTCTAGCCTCATTTATGGTTGCAATATAGTTATAGTGAGCAGTTGCGCGTGATTCAAAAGTTTGCTGACCTGAAACTGTTTTGAACATAGCTTTTTCTAAATCATAAGTAGCAAGTGTATTCCCAGATAAAACAGCTTGAGCATACCCATTTTCGACCAGTAAGGCAAATGCCCCTCTTGCTTTATCATCTAATGCAATTGATGGTCCTAAAACCCAAACTATTTTTCCATCATGTTCTTTTTCATACTGCATAATTTCATATAATTCATCGTAATCTTTAGAAAAAGCTGTTTCTCTTGATCTCCCACTTCTAAATGCAAAGTTGTCAACATTTATATCATCAGTAGCGAACCCTTCAGTATACATATATATACCTTCGCTTCCATCTTCAGTTCTTCCTACAACAACTTTATCACCAACTTTTAAATTTCTAAATTCAACAACATCTATGCCACCAACTGGAGTAACAATTGCAACGCTATCCATACGACTTTCATTCGCTATTACCCACTTGCCTTTGATTTTAAAATATTCAGGATATATTGATAATGCATGATAATCAATGTGCGCAACGCCTTCTTTAATTACTTTTTTGATTTTACAATCTGGAGCGTTAAGAAGAAAGTCATTCGAGAAATCTGGCGGTGTAAACTTTGGTAATTCAAAAGTCATTTAAAATCTCCCCCTCTACTAATATTTATTATATATTAACATAAGTTTTTTTGAACATTAACGACAAAATCTTGAACATTAGTGACTATTGTTTTAATACCTATGTATTCCCTAGCAACTGATACTTGATTAACTGCATATTCAGAAATATCTACGCAATAAAAATATACCGGTCTTACTTTTCCATTTACAACTCTATACGATGAAGCTAAATTTGCAGTTGCTACTGAGTGAAGAACTGTAGCGAGACAAATAATTACTGTTGCTTTATCTGTTTCTTCTTTCATAGCATCAAGTCCACAAGATACATCATGATAAACAGGTGGAAGCGGCCCGTCATCCCTTATAGATCCAGCAAGAACTATAGGTATATTCTTCTTAATACAAGTTTTCATAAATCCATCTTTTATATTTCCTTCATCAAGTAATGCTTCTATAGAACCTGCGCGTCTAGCTTCATTTATTAAATCTAAATGATTATAATGACCCATTGGAACAGATTCTTGAGTATATATATTTTGACCTAAGGCTGTTCCAAATAACCCTCCCTCTAAATCATGGGTCGCCATAGCATTACCAGCCATTAGTGCATTTACATACCCATTTTCAGCAAGATCTGATAAAGCAGCTCTTGTATCATAATCAAAAACCACAGCTGGGCCTAGAACCCAAACTATATGTCCATTATTTTGTTTTTCATATTCTAGTAATTCATATAATTGTTTATAATCCCTTGAAAATGAAGATTCAACAGATCTCCCTGCTCCTACCCTTGGTAAATTATCAAATCCACTAATATGCTTGTATATACCTTCACTCCCATCTTTAGATTTTCCTAAAACAACTTTATCATTAACTTTGAGGTTTCTAAATTCCACAATTTCTACAGTGTTATTACCGCAAACAACAGCAGCGCATTCTATAGATGTTTGGGTTGGAAGTATCCACTTTCCTTTAATTTTAAAATATTCAGGCAATATAGAAGTTATTAAAAACCCAATAGGCGCAACTCCATCCTTTTTAACTTCACTTATTCTAACATCTGGTGCGCTAGGAACAAAATCTCCCTACGGTCGAGTAAAAACCCTTATGCCAAGCAAATATGATAATCTTATCGTCCTTTGATTATCATATTTGCATCACATTCTGGGCATAGAACAATAGGACTACCACTCTTCTTGTCAAATTCCTCAGGTGTATAACATTCAAACGCAACAAATTCAG
>NZ_JAHLEC010000069.1 GCF_018861705.1 Clostridium psychrophilum
TGGATTCAAAGTTGCAGCATATAACTTTAAAAAGTTACTAATTAGCTTTCTTAAAAACACGGCTACCGCCTTAGTTGAGTTTTTTATTGAAATTTTCATATTAATTTACAACATTTTCAAGAGGCATAGCCTAAAATTTGAAATAGCTTAACTCCTACCGGAGAAAATATAGATTTTTGTGGCTTAATCATATTATTTCAAATGCTATAGTTATAAGGAGATGATAAGTTTGGATGCAAATGAGGATGATTTTACACTGAAAGCAGTTATATTTGACATGGATGGTGTAATTATTGACAGTGAACCAACACATATAAAGCTGGAAAATGAGATTTATAAAAAATTAGACATAGAAGTTACAGGAGACGAGCATCACTCTTTTGTAGGAGCAACCTCTCATTATATGTGGGAATCTCTAAAAAATAAACATAATCTTAATCAAACACTTGATGAGTTAATTGAAAATGATCGAAATAATTATTTTAAATACCTTAATTCAGATGAATGCGATATAACTCTTATTGATGGGGTAAAAGAGCTAATAAAGGACTTTCATGAGAATGGAATAAAACTAGCCATTGCCTCATCCTCTCCACTAAATGTGATTGTGACTATTGCAAAGAAATTTCAAATAGAAGAATACTTTGAAGTCTTTGTTACTGGTGACTATGTGCAAAGAAGTAAGCCTGAACCAGATATATTTCTTTTTGCATCAAAGAAGCTTGGCGTAAAGCCTGAAAATTGTCTAGTTATTGAGGATTCTCATAATGGGGTTCGTGCTGCTAAAAAAGCAGGTATGAAATGTGTAGGAATTAATAGCGATCCTACTGGAAGCCAAGATATTTCCATGGCAGATTTAGTGATAAATAGCTTTAAAGAAGTGAATTATATAAAATTAAGTTAATAATTGTAAGATTGTTATAAAAAAGCAAAATGGAGGATGTTATTTTAAAATAGCAAATTGTAAATACAATCTGTTTTACTATTCCACTATTTTATATTAGAATGTAATTTACAAAATAAAGAATAAGAGTCAGTAGATATATAAATATCCACTAGCTCTATTTTTTTTCTAAACAAAAAATGCTTCCAGTAAAGGCTACTGTTATTTTTATTAAGTAAATTTATAATATTAATATTTTACTGAATTTCCATATGCATATCGCCAGTTTTTATATCTTACTCATATACTGTTTTAAATCTTATATTTTCCTTCTTATCATTCTTATTAAACATTTCTTCACTCCTAAACTATGCCCAGGGCCAGATCCTTGGGTAATTATGTATAAAAACAAAATGAAAAATGATCTATTGAATAATATAGATTTTAGCTTTATACTTTTTATGTTATTGAATATTCTCCACAAACTGAATCTTTAATCCATTTGGATCTAATACGTAGAAAAACTTGGTATGTGAATTGGGCTGAAATGGTCCACTTTGAATATCTATACCTTTTTCCTTAACAAAAGCCATAACTTCATCTACTGAGTTTACTTCAAATCCAAGTGAAATATTTTGTCCAAAGCTTACTTCTTTTGAAACTTCATTACATATCAATTCAATCTTTGTTTCTCCCTCGCCTAAGAATGCAATTTCTACTCCTGTTCCTGCACTGAATCTTCTAATCACATCAAGTCCAACTATCTCTTTGTAAAACCTTAAAGAATCCTCTAAATTTTTAACTATTAATGTAGTCCAACAAAATTTCATAATTTGTTTTCTCCTTTTGAACTTTTTTATTATTTCTTCTTATTTAAAATAATGTTCCTTTATTTACAACACATAAATTTTGCTCATGTATTTTTCTCATATACTCAGATTCAAAATACATTTTCTTACCTGTTGATAACCCTTTTAAATATTCAATTGTCTGAAATATGTCTTGCTTTGTTAAATCTAAAGTATGACCTGCAACAATTTTTTGGGGATTATAATTCAAATAATTCCTAAGAGTATTTATATATGTGGATATATCAGCATTTTCAACATAAATAATTGGTTTTTCCAAATTATCACCTACATATAGTATCTTCTCATTATGGTCAAATATCGAAATGCTATCTGCAGTATGTCCAGGACTATGAAATAATTCAATGCCTTCATTATGGAACATAATTTTTTCTTTAAAAGTTATGTTTGGTAAACATTTTTCAGCTATGCCTGTGATATATCTTTTGTTTTTGTTTATTTGTACTTCCCATAATTCATCTAATAAATCTCTACACATTTCATGGCTGATAATATTTTTTTCTCTAAAACTACAGTTTCCCCAAACATGATCCCAATGAAAATGAGTATTAATAACCACCACTTTTTTATTACCGCAATTGTTATTCACTCTATTTAAAATGGGTTCCATACTCTCTGATCCACAAAAGGTATCAATAATAAATATCTTCGATTCATGTTCAATAAAAAAAACATTTGTTAAATAACTTTCAATATTGTCATAAATATATACAGTGGCGTCATGACTAATACTTTGAATATTCATTATTGACTCCTTTCACGGCTTCTCTTTAACTATATTTAACCCAATATTCCTTCTAAATATTCTCGAATAAATTATTTGCTACTCATCTTTTTATTTGGATAGATTTCCAATAACCGATCTGCCTTCTAATGATATTATTTTTTTATTAAATTTATCTCCAACTTTTCTCTCTATATAACGTAATTTAACATTATATATATTATATCATTATTTTTCTATCAACTTATATATTATAGCAACATAGTTTGTCCGTTTCACTTTCAACCTGTGTAGGGAGCCAGACCCTTGATAACTATTTTTTTGTAAACTACCATGACATTGTTAGATATAGGTTTTTTTAATGAAAAGAAAAGGATTAGAGCCTCTTATGCCTTAATCCTTTTCTTTTCATTTACAGGTGTCTGTGTGACTTATATGAATAGCTAATATCTCTTATTTGTCGCTTAAAGCTTTTTTAAGTGCTTTAATTTCATCTTGGTGTAATTGTTTACTTTTTCTATCACCTTTCTTATAATCTATAGGTAATAGGCTCTGTAAGATTTTAATTTGTCGCTTTATTTCGTCTTTCTCTTTTGGAATTTCAAATTTTGACATTTGTTTAACCCCCTTTTAATATTCTCTCATATATCTATTCTGCATTTGTAAGTTATTCCCTTCTAAATAATTATTTTTATTAGATTAACCACAATTTGTTTTGATAATTAAAGTTATATTCTTGCACCAAATAAAAAACATCTGAATTAACAAATGCTTTTTTCTTCGTAATATTATTCCTTAACTTCTTCTTTATGATTTGCTATAAGTTTATCGATTTCTTCGATTTCCAGATCTAGAATATATATTCTATTTCTACACTCTTCATCCAATGTAGATTGGGACCAAAGTTCATTTGATTTTTTATGTTCTTCTGAATATCTCAATTCTTCTGGAAAGCTAAAGGCCATCGCCTCATAGAAATCTGATTCTGCTTTGAACATGCCTATTTCTCTTCTTTTAATGGTCACATCATTTTTAAGGGCATTTCTCTCTTGTTCTCTATTCTTTTTTAATGTTTCTAATGCTTCCGTTACTTCTACATCAAACTTACCACTAAACAATTCTTCCATCCTGAATCATCTCCTAAATATACATTTCATATCAAAATGTAGTTTTCTTATATATGTACATATTTTTTTATTGATACTAAAAACATCTAAATTAATATATATTTCTAAATACTAATCATCAAGAAAAAATCTTTATATATATAGTGCTACCCCATATTCTTATTTTATATGTATTATTTTACAAACCTTATATTTCACTATATTATTAAATGTGTATCCATACACTAGACTATTTTAAATCCCTATGCTATTATTTCCAATATTAGTAGATGTTTAACTCTAAAATATTATTTTTATGATAAGTCCTTTGGCAAAGAAGTTTAATTTTAATTATGACGTTAAATATCTATAATACAATCTAAAATCAGTATTAATAATGATTTTTAAAAGAGGGGATATTATGAAAAAAGAACAATTGAAAACAAAAGACTTAACAAAAATGTCTATTATGGCCGCATTAGTTTTTTTAGCAACATATTTTATAAAAATTCCTTCAATAAATGGGTATACACATTTAGGGGATTGTATGATTTTTCTGTCAGTGTTAATTTTAGGTTGGCGCAAAGGGGCTTTAGCTGGTGGAATGGGTGCTTCTTTAGCTGACCTTTTAGGGGGGTACATGCAGTGGGTTATTCCAACGTTTTTTATAAAAGCTATAATGGCTATGATTATGGGATTAATCACTGAAAAATTGTTTCCTAATTTAAGATTTGGTTGGTTAATAGGTGCCTGCGTTGGAGGTATATTCCAAATCATAGCATATACATTTGTAAGAATGCTTTTATATGGAAAACTTTTAGCACTTACTGAACTTCCTATGTTAGCACTTCAAACTGTAAGTGGTGTTGGTTTAGCACTTGTTTTGGTGACAACATTATTAGAAGCCAATGTAATAACAAAGTTAAAGGAAATATAGTTGTAAAATCATCTCCTTCTGAGCTTCAACAGCTTCGAAGAAGATAAATAGACACAAATAAGACAAGTTATTAGAAAATCCAATAGCTTGTCTTATTTGCGATAATAATAATATTTAACCTTATCTTATTCAAAAGGACGTACTCTTAAAGGTACTCCAATATTATCACATACAGCCTTACAAGCATCTATTTCCTCTTGTCCAATACAATCTACTACTGTCATAACTATATTTGGAACATACTTTTTGCAGCTTACTGCAAATTTCAGCATGGCATCATAAGATTCTATACCAAATTTGCTACGAGTTAATTTTAAATATTCTTGTGCATTTGATGCATTAAGACTTATAGATACAGTATTAATTAAGCCTTTTAACAATGCAGCAGTTTCCTTTTTATTAACTAAATCCCCTAATCCATTAGTGTCTATACGGATTTGATTATTGCTACTTCTATTTTTTAAGTATTTTGCCACTTCTAATAGATCATCAAGACGGGTTAAAGGTTCTCCAAATCCACAGAATATAATTTCATTGAACTGAGTTAAATCATATTTTTCAAACTCCTCTATGACTTCTTTAGCAGTAGGTTCTGTATCTAACCATAGACTATTTGATTTAGCCATTTCCTTTGTGTTTCTTAAACAAAATACGCAAGAACAAGGGCAATTGTTAGTTAAATTAACATAAATATTTTTGTGGTCGGATTCTTTTTTAGTGAGAACAACATCTTTTAAATTGATATAAGCACCATTGTTATATGTATATAAAATAACCATATTCTATCTTCCTCTTTTCTTTATGTTTTAAATTTCTAATTAATATTAATAAGTACTAATAAATTACTAAATAACTTGCGTTATTGCAGCTCAGTCAAATATTCTTCAAAGCAAATACCATCACATACAGGCGTTCCGATTTTAACAGTATAATCAATAGCTTTACTAATAAACTCTGTGGCTTTTTTTACTGCAGTCACGATATCTACTCCTTTCACAATATTCGCAACCACAATGGAAGAAAATACATCTCCAGTGCCTGAACGATCTTCACCAATTTTTTTTGATTCTATTATGGTATAGGACTTTCCTGTTTCATATATAAAGTTTCGTATATTCCCATTGTGCTGCAATCCAGTGATAACAATTTTATCCGGGCCTTTTGTGCAAAGCTCTTTTGCAATATTCTCAAGTTGCTCAGGATTCAACTCTCTTTCTGGATAAGGAATGTCAAGAAGTCTACAGGCTTCAGTAAGATTAGGAGTCATTACATCTGCATATTTAATTAACTTCTTCATTTGATCACACATTTCCTGTGTATAGGTAGAATAAAGCTTACCATAGTCACCCATCACAGGATCAATCATGACAATAGTATCTTTTGTTTTAAAACTGCAAAGAAACTCTACAACAACATCAATCTGCTGTTTTGAACCTAAAAATCCAGTACAGATTCCATCAAATTGTAAATTAAGCTCTTTCCAATTATTCATATAATCCCTCATATGAGGAGTATAATCATCAAAAAAGAAACTTGGGAATCCCGTATGCGCCGATAATATTGCAGTAGGTAATGGACAACATTGTATCTTCATTGCAGATATAATAGGCAATGCAACTGCTATAGAACATCGTCCAAAACCAGTAATATCATTCACAATAGCAATTTTCTTTTGCTTGTTTAACATCATTGTAGCACCCACCTTTTCTAACAACCTTAATTATAATATAATTAAGGTAAAAAATAAAGTGTATGGATACGAAGCTTAAATAAAACTAAAAATATTATAGATAAATTCATATACACTTTTTGAATATTTTGTTTCATTATTAACGACATTTTAATAAACATATAGTATAATCTAAATAATATTAATTTAAAGCAGGTTAAAGAATACAATAAATTAGATATATATATAGAATTTGTAGAAAGAAAAGAAAATAAACTAATCCTTGAAGAACAAGGAGAATGGAGTAATATTAAATGTTTCAATCACACTTAGGAGAAATAGCTGCACTTGCAACTGCATTATGTTGGACAATTACTGCAGTTGCATTTGAAGCCGCAGGAAAAAAAGTCGGGTCGATATCTGTAAATCTAATAAGACTTGTCATCGCATTTATATTAATTTCAATTTATTGTTTATTTTCTAGAGGAATGATCTTACCAATAGATGCTTCCAATTCTACCTGGTTATGGTTAACCTTTTCAGGGATAATTGGTTTTGTAATAGGTGATCTATTTTTGTTTCAGGCATATGTTGAAGTTGGTGCACGTATAGCAATGTTAATTATGTCAACGGTTCCGCCAATAACAGCGATTGTAGGCTTCCTTCTTATGGGTGAGAAGATTACATTGCTAGGACTTGCTGGAATGATAATAACTATCGTTGGTATCTCTCTTGTAATCTTAACTAAAAATCCAGGTAATAAAAAAGTAAAGTTATCTCATCCAATTAAGGGATTAGCATATGCTTTTATTGGTGCATTAGGACAAGCCTTTGGTCTTGTTTTTAGTAAGTTTGGAATGGGATCATATGATCCGTTTGCTGCAACTCAAATTAGAATTATAGCTGCAATTATTGGGTTTTCAATTGTCATTTCTATATTAAAGAAATGGGGTGAGTTAATTGTTGCAGTTAAAGATAGAAGGGCAATGAAATACATTTCTATTGGCTCGTTATTTGGTCCATTTGTAGGAGTCTCCCTCTCATTACTCGCTGTTCAACATGCTTCGACTGGAATAGTTTCAACAATAACATCCATTACTCCAATACTACTAATACCTATTTCAATTATTGTGTTTAAGGAAAGAATTTTCCCAAGAGAAATATTTGGAGCAATTATAACTTTGTTAGGTATTTCACTTTTATTTATATAAGGAGTGTGTATAAAATATGTATCTAAAAGGAGTAGTTCACTAAAAGTAAACTACTCCTTTTTTTTACATATACGCTCTTAACTATTTACTAAATTTATAGTAACTTAATCAGCTCTTCTAACTCCTCTGACAAAACTTTTGCAAGCGTAAAATCAGTATCTTTTAAAGCCGATGCTATTTTTGTTTCAACTAATTTTTTCTTTTGTTCAATTTCTAAATAGACTTTGTCAAAATAATTAGCATAAATCATCTTTCTAAATTTTCTCATACTCGTTTTTCTAATTGTCTTATCTTCAATGATTAAAACATAATCCATACAGTTTACTATAGAATAAAAATCATGAGATATCATGAGAATCGCACCTTTATAATTTTCTATGGCTTTTTCCAGTGCTATTTGTGAATAGGTGTCTAAATGACTTGTCGGTTCATCAAGAAGCAGCATATTTGCATTACTAGCAGAAATTTTAGCCAGTTGAAGCATGTTTTTTTCTCCGCCAGATAAAGACCCTATCTTTTGATTAATAATTGCTTCTTCAAACCCATAGCTTAAAATATATGATTTAATCTCTTCATAAGTTTTAAAACCAGCATCAAAGAACTCTTCAAGTATCGTATTAGACTCATTTAGTGTCTTACCTTGACGTTGAGATAAATAAGCCACTTCAACTTGCTGATTTATCTCAATACAATCATTTTTATTTTCAAAGATTTCTTGAAGCAAAGTCGTTTTACCTGTACCATTTAATCCAACAAGAGCTACTTTATCAGTAGATTTAATCTCAAAGTTAACATTTTCTAAAAGTATCTCATCAAAGCTAACGCTGTAATCATTAACTTTTAAAGCAATGGTTTCCTCAATTTCATTATTCGCAACTAAATTGATGTTTGGCTCTTTAATATCTACAAATGGTGCTTTAATTCTACGTTTTTCAAATCTTTCTTGAATTTTAACTCTCGCATTTAGAGATTTTCCTCTAGCAGATTCAGTATGCTCAGTTGCGAGATATCTTAATTTTTTTATTAACAATTCGTTTCTCCAAAATTCTTCATCATCAGAAATAGCTAGTTCTTGCATTTCAATTTTACTTTGGAGTAATGAGAAGTTATAATCAATATAGGTTCCATCAAACTCTTGGAGCTCCTTATTTTCAAGATGCAAAATTTTGTTAAAACAATGATTCAATAGATATCTGTTATGCGTAATAATTAACATTGTTCCTTTATGTGAAATAATTAGGTCTTTAAGAGAATTAAGGTTTCCAAAATCTAAAAACACATCAGGTTCATCCATAATCATTAATTCTGGACTATTTAACATTTCCTTAATTACTTGAATAAGCTTAAATTCCCCACCACTAAGTTCAGATATCATTAGATCTTTATACTTAATTAAATTTGCAAGATTTAGGTTTTTGTTAATGTTGTTTTCGAAATCATCCCCGTTAATTGCGTTAAATGCATCCAAAGTTTGTTGATACTTTTCTAATAAAGAATCAATATCAGATGATGTTTCCATTTTGCTGCAAATAGATGTTATTTCATTTTGTAGTTTAATAAATTTTTCGCCAATATATTCGAAAACTGTAATTTCTTTTTTTTCACCTTGTTGTGAAAATTGACTTACATACCCAATTCTACAATTTGGATCCATCTCCAGTTTCCCATCAAACATATATTTTTCTGGCTCCATAATTATATCTACCAGTGTACTTTTTCCGCTACCATTTGTTCCTATAAAAGCACAATGCTCACCATCTTCTAATGTAAATGAAATGTTATTATATAGTTCCTTTTCCGGGAACGAGTAGGACAAGTTATTAACCTTTATCATATTATTACCTCTCTTTATCACTAAAAAAGAGCCTATAAAAATAAGCTCTTCAATATATTATCTTCTAAGTTACAATTTTAAATTTGATTTTTATGTAGTAAATACATTCTACTGAGTTTACCCTTGATAGCATAACATTTTTTAGGGTTAAGTTCAATCATTTCATTTTATCTACTCGAATTTACTTTCTCTTACCATATTATAAAGCATTCCTTGCTTTAACAAACTACTATTCCCGCCTAATGCATCTACTAATGTATAAGCAAATGGTAGGACTGAAGCTGGTCCTCTGCTAGTGATCAAGTGATCATCTACCGCAACAATATCTTCTACATAATTTGCATCTTTAAATAATGTAGTATTTTCATCTCCAGGATATGATGTTATTTTGCGTCCTTTAATAATTCCTGCTTTTTCTAAAATCATTGGTGCTGCACAAATAGCAGCAACAAATTTTTCCGGTGCTTTATCAAAATATTGTACTAATTTAATGACTCTTTCATCATCTCTTAAATTTGTTGCACCTGGTAATCCTCCAGGTAAAACAATCATATCGTATTCTTTTATTTCATCACTTATAATTTTATCTGCCAATACCCTAATACCATGACAACCTATTACCATTTCTTCATTGATACTTATCAAATTACATTGAAATCCTGCTCTTCTTAAAACATCAACTACAAATAATGCCTCGCCCTCTTCAAATCCTTCTGCTAAAAAAACTGCAATTTTTTTCAATTTAACTCTCCCTTTCTTTTACCAATATAACCTTGATTTATTTTCTACCTGAAGTTTCTTCCAGTATCTCTATCGTTCTTATTAAAGAACCTTCGAATTCTTCATCAGAAGAGTTTTTGAATATAAGCAAATCATCTTTTACACACGGATCATCCAACACAATAGGAATATCAAAATTAATTCCTGCAATATATTCATTCCAATGCGCAAGTTTCCATGTATCCCTATCAGAATTCCGCTCAATCATTCTTTGCTGTGTTACTTCAATTGAAGTTTCTACCCAAATAACAACTAAAGATGCGTTCTTTTCTTTTAATGCTACTTTTAGCTTTTTAATATAATTTAAATCTCGTATTTCTTTTGTAAATGGTGCATTTATTAGCACAATATCATCATAATTTAGGGCTTCCATTGCGAGTTCTACTATTGTTTCGTATTCATAATCACGTATATTTTCATTAAAAAAATCTGAGCTTCTGTTGTATTCTTCACCTGCTACAACAAAAATCTGTTTTGATAGTTTTATGAGTGTATCTTTATCAAGATAGACAACATGGCGTAATGCCTCGGCAAGCTTTTTTGAGATATAAGTTTTTCCACTTGCTGGTGGTGATGTTACTAAAATCAGTTTTTTCACAACAATCCTCTCCTAGTCAAAAATTCAAGTCTGAAACTCTTCAAACTTGTTCAACTTTTCATGTTCACGTTTATTATACCTCTTTTTTCTATTTAATATGTTAGCATATTCGCTTCGCTCATAAAAATCCCTAAAGTAAATGAACAATCGAGTTGATAAGCTTAGCGATTACAGTAAAAACTTAAAGTTTTTCTGTCTTAATATAAGATATTATGTTGTATTTCAAAATAAGTATAGATTTATTATCTCATTTAATGTATTATATTATATGTAAATGTTCTTATTTAGAATAAATGGTAATAAAATGTTATATTAAAAGACAGTTAAAATATAAAAAATAGAGTTATCTATAATTAAACTTGTTAGGTTGTCTATAGGTACATAGAAGGTGAAAAATGAATAACAATAACAAATATAATAATATTTTAGCAATAATTGCAATTACTAAATTTTCTACATTGCTATTTATATTAATACTTATTTTTAATGCCCCCTATAGTGGAACAAATTACATAAATCGTGTTGAATTTAATTGCACAATATTTCTTATATTTTTATCATTATCTTATGTATTGTGGTGGTTTATTTACTTTAAAGGTAACTTTAAAAAATCAAAAAAACTTTTAGTTGTGGAAGATATCTTATTTATTTTTATTCTATCTTTATTTATTTTATTATCTGGCTCTTATCAGAGTCCATATAAATATCTATTTTTTCTTAGTATTATCACAGCAACCATATCCGAAGGTAAAAAGCGTGGTTTGATACTTTCTTATATATCATCGGCTATTATATTATCCATAGATTTGACTTTTGTTTCTAATTTAGTAGTAAACACCTATTTTGAAAATGACCTGCTGTTATCAGGAGGCTTTATCGTTATCGCATGGATATTAGGACAACACGTAACTTTTGAAAGCAATCAAATAAAACTATTAGAAATGGAATTACAAATGCTAAAGTTAAAAAAGGATGCAAAAACAAATATTGAACTATTAAATGAAACTAAAGAACAAAATAAATTTATAACAGAGTTCTTTTGTAACATATCACATGAATTGAAAACTCCTTTAAATGTAATTTTTTCTTCTCTGCAAATGATGAATATGTATAATGAAAGCCATGATGAAGAAATTATTAAAAAAAGGAAAAAATACTTGCATATAATGAAACAAAATTGTTATAGACTTATTAAATTAATTAATAATTTATTGGACATGACAAAACTAGATTCAGGATTTATTACTCTGCAAATGGAGAATGAAAACATTATTAGTTTTATTGAAGATATTACCATGTCTATAATTTCTCTCGCTGAAACTAAAGGTATAGAAATAATATTTGACACTAATGTTGAAGAAAAGGTAATGGCATTTGATGGAGATAAAATAGAGAGAATTATACTTAACTTACTTTCAAACGCTTTAAAATTTACAGACAGAGGAGGTAAAATATATGTAACCGTATCGGATAAAGTGGACAATGTTGTGATATCAGTTAGAGATACGGGAGTAGGTATACCCTCGGATAAAAAAGAAATGATTTTCGGGAGATTTATGCAGGTGGATAAAACCTTAAAAAGAAATAATGAAGGAACTGGTATAGGACTTTCTCTAGTTAAATCTTTTGTGGAACTACATAAAGGCAAGATAATTCTTAAAAGTGAACCGAATATTGGGAGTGAATTTATTATCATTCTTCCGGTAAATCTAATAAGTAAATCACAGGATGTACCAGAAATGAAAAAAGACCTAACTGATCAAATCAGTATTGAGCTATCCGATATATATACAGAATAATTCAAACGTAAAGGAGAAATAACTTTTGATAAAATTTTCATTACTAGAATTACTAATTAGAGGAATACCCGAGGGAGCAATTTATATGTGGGCATGTTATCTTTTATCTAAAACTAAGTTTCATTTAAATAGATATTTATTGTCAGCTGCATTATTAATATTTACAACTACTATAGTGAGAAGCTTACCTATAATTTTAGGAATAAATACTGTATTATTTTTAGCTATAATGATTATAACAAATATAAATATAAACAAAATAAGTATTATCAAATCTATAAGCGTAAGTGTAAGTGTTATTATTTTAGAATCTTTATGCGAACTTATCAATATGTTAATGATTAAATTTATGTTTAAAGTGGATTTAACCTTTGTATGGAGTAATCCTTTTTTAAAAACAATTTACGGGATTCCATCTCTTGTGTTATTCATACTTTCAATTATAATAATTAATGCAGTGTTGAATAAAAAGAAATTTTTTAAAAAAGAAATAATATAGCAAAAAATAAGTCCTAACATTGGGCTTATTTTTTAATTTACAGATGGTTATCTGTCTTATTTAATTTATACTAAATCTGAAATTCTCAAACAATTAGCTTAACCTTCTTTGTCATATGTCTTTAGCAATTTTTTTAAGTTTAATAACCTGTTCTTCTGTTCCTAGAACCACCATGGTATCGCCCATTTTTAGTACATGATTAGAACTTGGATTAAAAACTAATTTTTTATCAATAATAGTCTTGATGGCTAAAACTATTAAACCTGTTTTTTCAGGAATTCTAGCCTCCATAAGGCTAATATTTATTATAATGGAATCTTCACAAATAGTAACATCCTCTAAATGTAAAATTAGATCTCCATCATGAGTTACTATATCTAAAAAAGCAATAACGGTAGGTCTAAGCATTAGAGCTGCCATTCTAGTTCCACCTATTTCATTTGGAGAAATTGTATTGTTTGCGCCTGCTTTTTTTAACCTCTCATTTGCATTTTTATTTATAGCCCTTGATACAATATATAAACTGCTATTCATTTCTCTTGCCGTTAGGACAGTATAAACATTGTCCGCATCTGTAGACAATGAAGAAATAAGACCTTTAGCAAGCTTTATTCCTGCCTTATCTAATACCTCCTCCTGCGTGGCATCTCCTTGAATAGCATATACTTTATTTTCTATTAGTTCCCTTATTATTCCTTCATCCTTATCTATTACAATGAATGGAACACTACTTTTTTTAAATTGTTTTATAGCATTTCCCCCTGTTTCACCTCCTCCACATATTATATAGTGATCTTTTAGCTTGCTTATCCCAACTTCCATACGTCTCCTCCTCCAGGCATCTTTTAAATCTCCTTCTAAAAAAGAAGACACAATACTACTAAATATGTACCCTACAGTACCCAAGCTTAAAAAAATAAGAAATATAGTAAAAAGCTTAGCTTTTGCATCCATAGTGGCCACTTCCGCATATCCTACTGTTGATATTGTTATAACCGTCATATATAATGCATCTACAATGCTAACATCTAATAAAAATTTATATCCCACTGTTCCTATGAGGAGCAACGCTATTAGTATGGTGATAACGAAATTAAATTTACGATAACCTTTCATAACTTCTCCTCCTAATTCACTAAAAAAATTATACCATAAAAAGGTATATTTTATATAATAAACATTCGAATTAGCTAAATGATATATATATCATCATAAAAACAAGAGCAACAATTGGATAATTTTAGAATTATCTAACTGTTGCTTTTGTGGTATATTATTTTATACTTTTCAAGTTATATTCTAATGTTTAATTAATTTAAACCTTACATTATTACAACTGAGACTCCATCTAATATTTCTGTAATAAAAAATACTAAGTTTTCTATTTATTAATAATGATTTCTTTTCCTTCTTTCCGCATCTTAGCAAATTCAGCTACTGCTGTGAAAAGTACATCCGTGGATGAATTAAGTGCCGTTTCGCAAGCATCTTGTAAAACACCTACGATAAAACCTACACCAACTACCTTCATAGCAATATCATTTGGTATACCAAATAAACTACATGCTAGAGGGATCAGTAATAACGAACCACCTGCTACTCCTGAAGCACCACAAGCAGCTACTGCTGACAATAAACTAAGTATAAGTGCTGTAGGAATATCTACCTTAATTCCAAGTGTAGCAACTGCTGCAAGTGTTAAAACAGAAATCGTAACTGCTGCACCACCCATATTAATTGTAGAACCTAATGGAATAGATACAGCATAAGTATCTTTATCTAAACCTAGTTTTTCACACAAACTCATATTTACAGGGATATTTGCAGCCGAACTACGTGTAAAGAATGCTGTAATACCACTTTCCTTTAAGCACATAAACACAAGTGGGTATGGATTCTTACGAATATTAATGTAAACAATAATTGGATTGACAACAAGAGCCACAAAAAGCATACAACCAATCAGAACTGCAAGTAAATGTCCATAGCTAGCTAAAGCCTTAACTCCAGTTGTAGAAATAGCCTCAAAAACGAGACCCATGATTCCAAGTGGTGCAAAGTCTATGACCCATTTAACTATTTGAGTTACTGCATCCGAAAAATTAGTAATCATCGTTTTTGTAGTATCAGGTGCATTTTTTAAAGCAGCACCAAGAATTAACGCCCAAGACAATATACCAATGTAATTGGCATTATAAAGTGCTTTTACTGGGTTATCAACAACGTTCATTAGTAATGCTTTAAGAACCTCTACAACTCCTCCAGGTGGTGTAAGTCCTTCTTTAGCAATTCCGAGTGTCAATACTACTGGAAATATAAAGCTTACAATAACCGCTGTAAGTCCAGCTAAAAATGTTCCTAAAAGATAAAGTACTATAATGGATTTCATATTGGTTTGATGACCACTCTTATGTTTGGATATGGCCGACATAATCAAGAAAAATACCAATATAGGTGCAATTGATTTCAAAGCACCAACAAATAAAGAACCAAAAATAATAACGAATTTTGCTTGTTGTGGAATAGTGAAAGCTAAGATAATGCCAATAACTAAGCCTATAATTATTCGTAGCACTAGTGTTATTTGACTCCACTTTTTAAATAGTTTTTTCATAATATTTTCTCCTCCAATAACTGACAATAATGAAATAGTGCAAGTTTAATATGTATAATAATTTATTTTAACATTCATAATATATTAATTCAACACAAAGTTAGCTTTTATTACATAATTTTCAAAGACAATAAAAAAAGCTATGCCAGTATTTAACTGATTATAACTTTTATAGTATATTAATTTATTCTTATATTAAATTTGTTTTTACAATCATTCGAAGGCTACTTTGCTCTAAACTTATTAAGATATTCAGATGCAGATCTATTCATCTCTAGTGAGTAATCCGACATATACTTACGCTTACAAAAAGTTTTGATATCTTCGCTAATATCTTCATTTAAAAAATCTGCCTTTTTATTTCTTATTCTTTGCATTTCTATATGTTCTTCTTTATTTAGTCTACGATATTTATTTTCATATACTATATACTTCTCATCGAAACGTACCGGCTTTCTCCTATTCTTTTGAGCCTCAACAGGATAACCAAAAATCAACATGGCAGCAGGCATAACATAATCTGGAAGATCTAATATTTTTCTAATAGTTTCACAATTCTCAATAATATCACCAATGTAACACGAACCAATTCCTAAAGATTCTGCAGCTACTACTGTGTTTTGAGCAGCTATTGTTGCATCAGTATAGGCAAGAAGGATATCACCCTCCCCTGGTGTTCTTGGATTACAATTTTCTGAATCAAAAGCATCATACCATCTTTGATAATCTGCAAGAAATATAAGCACTAAAGGAGCTTTTGCAATAAAAGATTGATTATCGCATTTTACTGATAGTTGTTTCTTTAATTTTTCATCAGTAATATCAATTATGCTATAAAGCATCATTGCACCCGCAGTTGGAGCTTCAAATGCTGCATTTAATATTTCTTTTTTTGCCTCACCCAAGATTGGCTTATTTTCAAATATTCTCATGGATTTTCTATCCTTAATTTGTCTTAAAACCTCATTCATATAATAACCCCCTTGTATTAATCAGAGCTTTCACGGAAACTCCTTAGCTCCTGTGATTACTCACTTTTAGTATTATTAATTTTTGTTGATTCCCCCATTTTTTTGCATAAAACACTTGACAAGTCTGTAAAATTTTGAAAATCTCCTCCTAAAGACATGTTTTAAAAGGAGGATTATTTTATGCTAAAAAATTGGAGCTCTCATGCTGATTATCAGCAATT
>NZ_JAHLEC010000070.1 GCF_018861705.1 Clostridium psychrophilum
AGTGATGACTACATCACCAAAGTGATGACTACATCACCAAAGTGATGACTACATCACCAAAGTGATGACTACATCACCAAAGTGATGACTACATCACCAAAGTGATGACTAAGGGGTGGAAAAATGTATAAATTTAGTACTATTGAGGAAGCTTTAAAGGATATTAAAAATGGTAAAATGGTTGTTGTGGTAGATGATGAAGACAGAGAAAACGAAGGGGATATAATAATAGCTGCGGAAAAAGTTAGTCAAGAAAATATAAACTTTATGGCAAAATATGCTCGTGGACTTATATGCATGCCTATTGTTAAAGAAAGATTAGAGCAACTATATATAAATCCAATGCTTGTAAACAATACTGATGTACATGGAACTGCGTTTAGTGTTTCTATAGATGATGCAGCTGCAACTACTGGAATATCTGCTGCTGAGAGAGCAACTACTATATTAAAGGTTTTGGATTCGGAAGCGACCGCAAAAGATTTTAATAGACCTGGTCATGTATTTCCTCTAGCAGCTAGGGATGGTGGAGTACTAAAAAGGGGAGGTCATACAGAAGCAGCAGTTGATTTAGCAAGAATGGCCGGATTATATCCTGCAGGTGTAATTTGTGAAATTATGAATGAAGATGGGTCAATGGCTAGGGTTCCACAGCTTATAGAATATGTAAAAAAACACGATTTAAAAATGATTACTATAGTAGACTTAATTACTTACAGAAGGAAAACTGAATGTCTTGTTGAAATGGTAACTCAGGCTAAAATGCCAACTAGATATGGAGAATTTACTATTTATGGATTTGTAAACAAGATAAATGGAGAACATCATGTAGCATTAGTTAAAGGGGATGTAAGAAAAAATGAATCTGTTCTTGTAAGGGTACATTCAGAATGTCTTACAGGAGATGCATTAGGATCTATGAGATGTGATTGTGGAGAGCAATATGATGCAGCTATGAAAGCTATATCAAAGGAAGATAGTGGAATTATGCTTTATATGAGGCAAGAAGGAAGAGGCATAGGATTAATAAATAAACTAAAAGCATATGAACTTCAAGATAAAGGAATGGATACAGTAGAAGCAAATTTAGCGTTAGGATTTCCTGCAGATATGAGAGATTATGGTATAGGAGCTCAGATATTGGAGATGTTAGGTGCTAAAAAGATAAGATTAATGACTAATAACCCTAAAAAGATAACAGGTATATCTGGGTATGGTATTGAAATAGTTGAAAGAGTACCGATAGTAATGAATCATAATGAAAAAGATGAGTTTTATTTGAGGACTAAAAAAGAAAAAATGGGTCATTTATATTAAATAAAGTTGTGTAAGCTTAAAGAAATAATATATCAGTATATATTGCGTAATGTGACTTAAATAAGAATTAAAATAGACTAAATTAATAGGAGGATTTGACATGAAAATATATGAGGGAAAATTAATAGCAGAAGGTTTAAAATTTGGAATTGTAGTAGCAAGATTTAATGAGTTCATAGGTGGAAAATTATTATCAGGAGCATTAGATGGTTTAAAACGACATGGTGTTGAAGATGAAAATGTTGAAATCGCATGGGTACCTGGTGCATTTGAGATACCATTAGTTGCAAAAAAAATGGCTAAGTCTGGTAAGTATGATGGTGTGATATGTTTAGGTGCAGTTATAAGAGGTGCTACATCCCATTATGAGTATGTATCTGGTGAGGTTACTAAAGGAATTGCATCGGTATCACTTGAGACAGGAGTTCCAATTATTTTTGGGGTTCTTACTACTGAAAATATAGAGCAAGCTATAGAGAGAGCAGGGACAAAATCAGGTAATAAAGGGTATGATGCTGCAGTAACTGCAATAGAAATGGCGAATTTATTAAAAGAAATTTAGAATAAAATTTCGATAGTTTCTTTATTCTTTTATAAATCACTTGACGATTACATGATTACTATTTAGTTGAAAGTTAAGTAATTATTAAGGTATTAAATAGAGGAGCATAACAATTATTAATTGTTATGCTCCCCTAATTTTTCTGGATTATATTATTTGATTTGACATACTTTATTCCGCCCAGAATGTTTAGCAGAGTACAATGCAGTGTCTGCTGAGTTTACAAGAGTATCCAAATCTATTACATTATCAGGATAGGTAGCAGCACCTATGGAAATAGTAATATTAATTTTAATTTCATCCTGTATAATAAATTCATTGGTTTCTACCGCTGATCTTAAGCGCTCTGCAACTTCGATAGCCTGCTGAGAGGGACAATCCGGTAAAATAACCGAAAATTCTTCCCCGCCAATTCTAGATACAATATCAAAACTTCTACTAGATTTTGTTAAGACAACACCCAATTGTTGCAATATAGAATCGCCGGCTAGATGACCATACGTGTCATTTACTTTTTTAAAAAAATCTATATCAATAATAAGAATAGACAAATGTTCATCCTTATTTTTAACGTTTATTAAAGATGCATTTAGATATTTATCGAATTGCCTAACGTTATTTAAACCAGTAAGAAAATCTATAGTTGACTCATGTTCTAATCTGTTGAGCAATTTGATTGAAGTATTCATGTAGTTTGCAATATAGTATGCTAGAAATCCGATAATTAAGGACGTTATCCAAAAATAAATAAGGGTATTCCTAAGTACTATTAAATCTTTAATAATTAAAACAAATGTACTAGTAATAATTAAAGAGCTTATTAAGTTCATGTAGGTCCATTTTTTAAATTGATTCAAATTTAATTTTGAGAAGAGAGCACAAATAATAGCAACAATAAACATGTTAGTAGAGGCTATTATAGCAGGGGTACTAACACCAAAGTAAATCATTCTAAATATTGCAATTGTTGAGCCGGCAATTATCGAGGCAAATCCACCACCATAAAGAGCTGCGAGCATTATTGGAATATGGCGAAAATCCATAATAACTTTAGGGGTAATGTGGATAGTAAATAACATTAATATAATACCTAAGATTCCCTGAGTTAATCCATATAAAAACTTATATCTGTATGATGTAGATAAGGCTAAAAAATTTTTTCTAAACATCTGACTAATTATAAAAATAAAGGAGATTAGTATTGTACTGTTAATAAATAAGTCTCGTGACACATTATAACCCCTCTCAAAATAAAATATGCTATTATAAATATAATAAAAAACTACTACATAATAATATTATATAGTAGTTTTATAGTTATATAAAGTAAAATTATTAGAAAATAAAGGGTAAATACTATATATGAATATGTTCTGGAAGTAGTCTATAAACCACATCTTTTCTTTCTACCATTATATTGATTTTTTCTTTTATTGAAGCATCATCTAGAATATTTAGTAAGAGCTCTTTAGTAGGATTTACGGCTACTGGGTGACGAATCAGTTTTAACATAGTAAAATCACCTGAAGTATCTCCATAAGCATAACTTTTATTTAAATTAATATTATATTTATCTACAAAATACTCTATAGCAGATTTTTTGCTAACACTATCCCACATAGGAACAATAGCACCAGTATAAATATTATGTTCATCTAAAGTATATTTTGTTCCTACGTAGTCATCAAAGCCGTATTTTATAGACATTTCGCGAACAAGTTCAATAGGACTACCTGATATAGTAATAATTATGTGACCTTGACTTTTATGCCACTTAATTCTATCACGTGTGTAGGTATAAACTCTATCGCCCTTTTGCCTAATAATTTGTTTGGCGATGAATTCGATTTGAGATCTATGAAGTCCAATTATAGCTTTTGTATATATATCAGCCATTTTGAGCAAGTAATTATCATAATTGCCAATTCGTTTATCCCATTTAACATAATAAGGTTTTACTTCTTTGTACCATTTATCGTTTTCTATAATCTCGCTTTTAATCAATTTTTTAAATACTTCTGTCATTAAACTTTCTCTGTATAGAGTACCGTCAATATCAAAAAAAGCAGCTATTCTTTTTTCCAAAATGTCCACCTCCAATTTTAGTGTAATTAAGTTTGTTATTTTTTAATTTATTTTAATAACACAATATTGTTATTTGGGAAATATTGTTCTTCTTTCAGTAATTATGAAATCTAAAGGTATATCGAATTTATCGGTGGGAACTTTATCGATTATTTGGTAATCATATGCTATGCCTATAGTGAGGGTGCTTTTTAATATTTTTAGTAAGAATCTATCATAATAACCAGCGCCAAGTCCTATTCTATTACAATCATTATCAAATACCACGCCAGGAACTATGATTAAATCTATATCCTCTATATTAACTTTATCGAGTAAATTATGATTTGGTTCCATAACACCAAAAGTAGATTTAATAAGGTCACTAGTAAGATTATTTATTTTGTAAGGTATTATTTGCTTTGTAGGCTTTATACAGTAGGGGGCAATCACTGTTTTACCATGAGCTAAACACCATTTAGCGAGAGGATATGTATCCACTTCTTTATTAAAACTTATATATAACATGATATTTTTGCAATTTATAAATTTTGGTAGTTTCATAATGGTATCTATAATTTGAGTACTACTATTATTTGCGTCTAGTAGTTTCATATTTTTTCTTTGACACAGCATATTTTTTCTCAAAGTATCTTTTATACTAATTTCCATAATTGCCTCCTATGATTTATCACAGAATATAGGAAATTATTCCATGAAAGTACTGAAATACTGTAAATTTTATGTTAGTATAACATATGTTATTCATATATGCAATTTGTGAAAAAACATAAAAAATGCGTATTATTTAAACATATATAAATAATAATTATAAAACAATAGCAGCATAATATAATATATGTTATGCTGCTATTATTTTTCTCGTTCATAAAATCATTAATTTAGTTATAATCTCATATGTGGTTTTTTAGGCATGTTTATTTGAAATATATATATGTTATAATATATTTTAAGGTAAGTTAAAGGCGGTGGAGTTACATAAAAAGATTAAATAAAACAGCGTATGTACTTTTGATATTGACTATTTCAACAGTTTTAATATCTTGCACAAGCAATGTTAAACCTGTTGAAAAAGAGACATACTTAATGGGAACAGTTATTCAATTTAAGGTCTATGGTAAAAATGCTGAAAAAGCAACAAATGAGGCCATAAAAAAAGTAAGCAATATAGAAAAAAAGATGTCTGTTAATATTAAAACATCTGAAATTAGCAAATTAAATGCAAAGGCTGGAATTTCGGGAGAGAAACTTAGCGCAGATACATATTCGGTAATAGAAAATTCGGTTAAATATAGTAAATTAACTGATGGTGTTCTTGATACAACAATTGAACCAATTGTATCATTGTGGGGTATAGGAACTAAAAAAGAGAGAGTTCCATCAAAAAAAGAAATTGACGAAAGACTAAAATTTGTTAATTATAAAGATATTATTTTAGATAAAGAAAATTCTATTGTAAAGTTA
Organism: Clostridium psychrophilum; assembly: GCF_018861705.1. Classification (GTDB taxonomy): domain Bacteria; phylum Bacillota; class Clostridia; order Clostridiales; family Clostridiaceae; genus Clostridium_AD; species Clostridium_AD psychrophilum. The sequence goes on from NZ_JAHLEC010000070.1 coordinate 5,429, forward strand.
AGAAGAAAAAATCAAGCTATAGATTTGGGTGCTATAGCAAAGGGTTATACTGCCGATGAGGTAAAAAAAGTTTTATTAAACAATAAGATTAGTAGTGCAATTATAAATTTAGGTGGTAATGTTTATACCATAGGAAACAAGCCCAATGGAACTAGTTGGAGTGTAGGTATACAAAATCCATTAAGTACACGAGGAGAATACTTAGGAACGATTAGTGTTACTGATAAATCTATAGTTACATCTGGAAATTATGAAAGATTTTTTATTAAGGATGGAATAAGATATCATCACATATTTGATCCCAAAACTGGATATCCTGCAAACAAAGGGATTATAAGTGCAACTATACTATCAGATAAGTCAATTGATGGAGATGCACTTTCTACAAGTACATACATTATGGGATTAGATAAGGGTATTAAATTAATAGAGTCTATGAAGGGTGTAGAGGCTATTTTTGTAACAAATGATAAGAAGGTATATGTTACACCAGGGCTAAAAAACAGTTTCAAATTGACAAACAAGGAGTTCACTTATGACAAAAACTAAAAGAATGGTTTTACTTAGTATGTTAGTTGCGATAGCATTAGTAATATATTTAATTGAGGCTCAGATACCAGTATTATTTCCAGGGATTAAGTTAGGACTTGCTAATTCTATATCTCTATTAGCTTTAATATTACTTGGTTGGAGAGAAGCATTCGCAATCATGATTTTAAGAACCTTATTAGGTTCTATTTTTGGAGGAAGTATGTCAGCTTTTATGTTTAGTATTGCAGGTGGGGTTCTAAGTAATATAGTAATGGCATTACTTTACAAGTATTTTAAAAATTCTTTAAGTATTCCTGCAATTAGTATTTGTGGGTCAATTTTTCATAATGTAGGTCAGCTACTGGTTGCTGCATTCATTATTAATGATCTAAGGATATATGTATATTTACCAGTATTACTAATTGCAGCAATTGTTACGGGGTATTTTATTGGAATTTTAGTAGGTGTTTTAAAGAGTAGGTTAGAAAAAATTCTAATGCATTTATAAATCATATAAAAAAAATAATTGTACAACGTGTTTTATAAGAAAATTATAAACTAAAAAGTTAATAACAAAAAAGATACTAAGATTTTAAAATCTTAGTATCTTTTTATTAATATTTCTTTAAGAGTGTAGTTAAGTAAAAAATATTACTTATAAATTATATTACAAATAGAACAACATAGTATATAAACATAATAGAAAGTCCTAATGGAACTCCTAATTTAATCCATTCACTACTTTTAATTTTTAATTTACCAGCAGAAATAATATTAGGAATATTGCCTGGAATCATCATTCCTCCACTAACAAGTAATCCAATTAATACAGCTTCAACTTGTACTTGTGACATTTTAGCACTTATTTCAGCAGCTGCGAGTGTTGCATTATCTAATACTGCTGAGGACATATTAACCCAATATAAATAGTGATAATCAAGTGTTATTATATAAGTATCAATTATTGGTCTAAATCCTTCTCCAAGTAACTCTAATGCAATAATGAATAGAAAGATTTTAACTGCTCTTATAAGAATTAATTTATTTGTTTCATCTTCAACTTCTTCATCGTCATTCTTTATTTTAGTTTTGTCTAGAGAGGCATATAATGCTCCAATAATACCAAGTATTAATATACCGGGTATAATATAAATTCCAATCCGTTCAAAAAGATCCCAAAAACCTAAACTAAGTTTAGCAACTACGATTGTGGATAATGGCTCACCTATTGGCGTTAATATTGAACCGAGTCCAATTGAAAAACATGAGACTATATTAATATTTATTTTATTTTTTCTGCTAACTGGAAGTATACTAACTATTTCTACTAATAGAAGGGCAGCTATAATTGCTGTTATGATACTTGATAAAAGCCCTATAATTACTACTAATAAAAACACAAAGATCCTTAATGGAATACGGTTTAAAATATGTTCTAATCCTTTCTTTATGGGGGTATTCAATGCTTTGAACAAAAATCCACCTATTAGTACAGCAAAGGCTATAAAATACATAAATTTATTTTGAGCAATTCTTAATAAAAATGTTTTGTTTAATACACCTGAGGTAATAGATGCTGACAATCCAATAATAAATAGGAAAAGTTCAAGATTTGTTTCTACTTTTTTCAATATTAATGGTAATATAAAGGTTATTATTAATAGAAAAATTAATATATAAAGCATTATTATCACGTCCTCTTTGTTATAAGTATGTTTAATTAAGTTAAATTAATTGTTTTTCTGATCCCTAAGTATATTTTGTAATGAAGGGAGTAACTTGTACATTTTCTATTTTAATATACCTCCTCATAGATATATAAGGCGAATAACAATAGTTATCTACCTTACAATAATTGACAGCGTGATGCCTGATGAATTTAGTTTTAAGCTTAATATTGAAAATATGTATAAATTTCTTTATATAGTTGAATATAAGATATATTTATAGTATCAATATTACACCTTTTTGTATATAAAAGAATAGGTTTATAGAAAAATGATTCAAGAGAAATTATAATGATTTTAAAAATTATATTGATTTAATATTTCTATATTAATATAATACAATAAATACATTATATTAATATGGTATAATTAACATGCAGAATATAAACTATATTTACAAGAAAATACAATTTAAAAGGTAAGGTGAATATGGAGAAAAACAATTTAAATAAATTGGAAATAAAAACTGTTAATTTAGATATTAATGAAGATATTATAAGTAGTTTAGAAACAGAGATATATAAAAGAAGCAAATTTGAGTATAATTCAAATGTTGTTATTATCCCAAACTATTTTTATAGATTTATTGGTATAAAAACTAATGAGAAAGATTACTATGAAAAATTATATAGAATAGACAAAGAATTAAACAAAATAGGAGTTAGCTATAAAAGGTTTAGTAAGGGATTAGATAAAAATATTATCATAAGCCTTCAAAATGTGTTAAATGATATTTGGAAAAAAGTATTTAAATATGACGTTTTAGATGTTTCCTTAATTATAAATTTAATAAGCGATAAAGGACTTTTCCCAAAATTATCTAACAAGGTTCTGCTAGAGCAGATTAAAAATAATTTAAAAGGATTAATAGAATATTATATTAAAAGTAATGAAACAATTGATAATAACAATATTAAACTTATTATTAATTATATAATTCATTGGATAAATATTTATTCTAAAGAATTATTCGAACATTTTGATTATATTAAAGTTAATCCTAAAATACTTTTTTATGGTGAGATTACAAAAGCAGAAGTTTTTTATTTAATATTATTATCAACACTAGGTTGTGATATTTTATATTTTAATCCCAAAGATGCAGGTTGTTTTCATGAAATTGATAAAAATAATGCTTTTTCTAAGGAAATTGTTTATAATTATAACAATGAAATTAAACCCTTTCCTACTAATATGGAAGAGAGAATTAAGACTACTGCATATAATGCTAAGCAGGAGCTTAACAAGACATTGTTTACAGATGATTCAGGGTTTTACAGACCTTGGCAATTTGCAGATTATAATGTTGAGGCTGTAACACTTAATACAACATATGAAGAAATATATATATGGATAAAGCAAAAAGCATATCTAAGGGAAGGTTTTAACGTTAAAGGTTCAACTGTAGTTTTGCCTAACATGTTTTCTAAAATTTGTGGTACACATGAGGATATAAATTTTTACTTCAAGGAAATTAATCAGGTAGTAACTCAAAAGTTCACAAAATTTTATAAGGAACTACCGATTATGAATGCTGTTCATCTAGAATACGGGAAATTTGACCAGATATATCCAAGTAATGATTTTGAACAATTTAATGAGGAGAAAATGATTAAATCATCTTGGTGGAAATATAAAGAACTTCGATCTGGACTTCAGAAAACTATGGCAGAAAAAATTAAAGACTTATGCCTTAATCCTGTAATAATAAATGTTGAACATGAAGAACTAAGGGATTTACAAGTTGATATATTTTCGGTATTAATAAATCTAGATACAACAATGCTTGAATTACTTCAATCATTTGATTTTCCAGAAGAAGTTCCTAAGATTGTAGTTTATAATAATGAAGATAATGGAAACTTATCTTTTGAAGATTGTATAATGCTTACCTTTATGAATTCTATGGGCATAGATATAATTATCTACAACCCTTCAGGATATAATGATATAGAAAATTTTATATATCCAGAACGATATGATACTCATAGATTAGAAGATGTCAGTTTTAAATTGCAATTTAAAAAGTATACTGGTAGGAAAAAAGGATTTTTCGGAAATTTATTTGCAGAGTGATATATAAATTACATTTTTACTTTTAGTTACAAGATTATGATGAAAAATATAAAATAGTTAAGAGGAGTGAAAAGCATGGAAAATAATAACCAAATATTAAAAATCGCGGATGAGAATATTGAAAATAAAAACATAGAACAAAAGGCATTAACTATAAATGAGCAACTTAAAGCTTCACCACAAGTAGTTCAAATTGCATCAAACATAAACATAAAGGATGCGAATGCCGTATTAGAATTTGGAAATGAACCAGCGGCACAAATATCTAAGTTTGCTGATCAGATACTAAATTCTATTAAGACAAGTAGCATTGAAAACTCTGGTGTTATGATTAAGGAACTTACAGTTATAATGAAAAAGTTTGATAAGCAAGATTTTGAAGATGAAAAAACTGGTTTTCTTGCAAAATTGTTTAGTAAGCCAAGCAAAGCAATTGATAAGATGCTTGGAAAATATAAAACAATTGGTGGAGAAATTGATAGAATATATACTCAACTCAGTGGCTATAAAGCGGAAATAAATAAATCTAACTTACTACTTGAAAATCTATATAATCAAAATTTTGAGTATTATGGAGAATTAGAAAAGTACATTGTTGCTGGAAATATGGTTGCCGAGAAATATGAAACTCAGGATATTCCTAAACTTGAGGCACTCGCTGCAAATGGTGAACAAATAAATATTATAAACTATGATAATGCTAAAGGAACTGTTGAGATGTTAAAACAAAGAATTTATGATTTGGAAATGGCTAAGATGGTATCACTACAAACTGCTCCTCAAATTAAGATGATTCAAAGGGGAAATTATAAGTTGATATCTAAGGTGCATTCTGCGTTTATAATAACTATACCAGTATTTAAAAATGGAATAATTCAAGCTATTGCATTAAAAAAGCAAAAGTTAGTAGCGGATTCATTAGCAGAACTTGATAGAACTACAAATGAATTATTGATGAAGAATGCTGAAAACATAAGAAGTCAAAGTGTAGATATAGCAAAACTTGCTGGTGGAACAAGCGTAAAAATTGAAACTCTTGAGAAGACTTGGAATACTATTATGCAAGGCATAGAAGAAACAAAGAATATTGAAGATGAGAATAAAAGATTAAGAGAAGCTGGAACAATTAAGTTACATGAGATGACAGAAAAACTAAAACAAAAATCAATAAAATGATAATTTTATAAAATATAACAAACTATAATAAACAAAACGAGAGATTTAAAGGTGATTATATGGATATGTTTGAATTACAAGCACAAAAGAATTTATTGAAAGATGCGCCACTTGCTGAAAGATTAAAACCAAGGAGTTTAGAAGAATATGTTGGTCAAGAGCATATTTTGGGAAAAGGAAAACTTTTATGGAGAGCTATAAAAGCTGACAAGATAACTTCTTTAATACTTTATGGTCCACCAGGCACAGGTAAAACAAGTCTAGCTAAAGTTATTGCAAATTCTACAAAATCTAATTTTGTTAGGCTTAATGCAGTAACAGATGGTCTTAAGGAATTACGAGAAGTTGTAGCAAAAGCAAAGAATGATTTAGGTATGTACAACACTAAAACAATCTTATTTATAGATGAAATCCATAGATTTAACAAAGCTCAACAGGATGCATTATTGCCTTTTGTTGAGAAAGGAATATTGATTTTAATTGGAGCGACAACAGAAAATCCATATTATGAAATTAATAATGCACTAATATCTAGGTCTATGTTATTTAAATTGGAACCATTAAAGGAAGAGCATATTGAAATGATTTTAAAAAGGGCAGTTGCTGACAAAGATGCCGGTTTTGGCAATACTAGTATTTGCATGAAAAAAGAGGCTATAAGCTATATTGCAAATATGGCAAATGGAGATGCAAGACGTGCACTTAATGCTTTGGAGTTATCTGTACTTACTACGGATAGAGATGAGCATGGTATTATAAATGTAACACTTGAAGTTGCTGAGGAATGTTTGCAAAAAAAACATATACAGTATGATAAGAATAGGGATGAACATTATGATGTAATTTCTGCTTTTATTAAAAGCATGAGAGGTTCTGATCCTGATGCTACAGTGCATTATCTTGCTAGAATGATATATGCGGGGGAGGATCCTAAATTTATTGCAAGGAGGATTGTTATAGCTGCATCTGAAGATGTGGGGAATGCAGATCCTATTGCTATGATAGTTGCAAACAATGCAGCACAGGCGGTTCAATTTGTGGGGATGCCAGAAGGAAGAATTATATTATCACAAGCTGCAATTTATGTAGCATCAGCACCTAAAAGTAATTCTTCTTATGTTGCGATTAATACAGCACTAAAAGATATAGGAGAGAAAAAAATAGGGAGTGTGCCAATATATTTAAAAGATCAAAATTATAGTGGGGAAAAGAAGCTTGGGTCTGGGGCAGAATACCTGTATCCACATTCATATGAAGGTAACTATGTAAAACAGCAATATTTGCCTGATGCGTTATTTGGTACTAGCTATTATAATGCATCTGAAAATGGATATGAGAAAAAGATTAAAGCGCGACTTATTAAATTAAAAGATAGTGAAAAGTAACTCATCTATTTGTTGGTTTAGAAAGTTTTTTAAAATAAGGTAGGTAATATAATTTTCTTATATTATCTACTTTATTTTTATTAGTACATATTCTCAATAACAACGAAACTCAATATCTTAATATAAGATTGATAATAGAACGTAAAAAAAGTAGGAGATTGCTCCTACTTTGTAGGAAATTGCTCCTACTTTTTAGATACAAATATCTTTTTTATAATATTTAAAATATCTACTATATAAACTAAATATCTTTTAAAAGAATCTGTTGACTCAAGTGCACTGCCAGTTATCTTAACTACTACCTCACTGACATCTTTTACATTGTCAGTTATATCAAAACAATTTTTGAATGTTTTTGGTAAAACATCCAATATTTCATCAATATTTTCTTCATTTTTTTTAATAATTAAATTCACACTTGAAATGGTTTTGATAAGTTTGAGCAATGCAATTATAAGTATAATCAAAATTGCCAAACCGAGAAAAATTAGTAAACCTTGTCCTAATTTAAATATATCAATATACATTAATAGCACCACTATTCTTTATATTATTTGGTTATCCTTTATTCTTTTTTTAACTAATTTTTATTTATCAACGTCTTGAGAGGTTGTATCCTCATCAGTTATAATATCATTTGTTTCAGAAATTTCTGTTGTAGGTTTCTTCTCATTTAAGTATTCAGAGATTTTTACTTTGGCATCTGATACACTATTTTTAGCAGTATTGACTTTGTGGCCAATGGTTTGCTTAAGGTCAGTAGTTTTTACTTTAATATTGTTTGTAAGATCTTTTGATGAACTAGCAATATCTTTCCTAATTTCCTTACCTGCTTTAGGTGAAAATAGTAGACCTCCGAGTAGACCGCCAAGACTTCCAGCTGCAGTACCGAAAATTACTTTTTTCACAGTTTTAATTTTTGACTTTCTTTGTATTTCTTTTTTGCGTTTTTTGAACCAACTTGAAAATATCATAATTTTTCCTCCTTTAAAGTTAAAAACCTTATGTACATTATAAACAATATGGAGGTTTTTGTCAACACATAAAGAAACATGTAAATAAAATAACAATATATGTAAACCATTTTAAAAAGAGTATTTTAACTTAAAATCCTTTTTATAGTACAATAAAGTTAAACAATATTTACACATACGCTTTTCTTTTTATTAAAATTTTTATTAATATTAATGCAATAAATCCACCAATAAGTGCGGTAATAAGTTGAGGTATACCCATAGCAAAAATTAATTTGTTAACTATTTTTGAAGGTATATCTAAATTAAACAAGGGAATAAGTTTTGATGCGGAAGTTGATAAAAATATGTATTTAATTAAAGCACCAATTATAATACCTAATTGTTTTCCGTATTTACCGTGCTTTTTTATAATTATAAAAGAAAGAACAAATAGTAAGTTACCGATAATTATAAAAGGGATAAAAGGTCCTAAAACACTAGCAAGTTGGCCAGTAAGAAAGGCAAGTAGTGGTGTTAAACAACCTACCAATATTCCATAAGTGCCTCCACAAATTACAGCAGTAAGAATAAGTATTGCATTAACAGCGGGGCCAACAAATATTTGGCTTACCTCAGGCGCAACTTTTCCTATCATCTGAAAAACTATAGCAAGTGCGAGAAAAAGGCCTGCTTTTACTAAGTCATTTATATTTATATTTTTCACAATATTTACTCCTTTACCTATTATTTCATATTATAATAATACCTTATTAACACAGAAACTTCAATATAAAAATAATACAATCTTATTAACAATAATTTTATTATCAATTTTACATAACAGAGATAATTTAATGAATTTTTAAATATATGTTAATGTAACAATTGTTACTGACTTCGACTTCGTGTTAAAGTACAATGAAGTTAGTTCATCACATGGTTAAATTATTTATGGTGATGTTAAATAATAAATTTTTAATATTGGAAGATAATTATATAAGGTAATTATTTATCTAGAAAAATAACAGGGGGAATATAAAATGAGTATGTTTTGTTATCAATGTCAAGAAGCTTCAAAGGGTACAGGATGCACGTTACGTGGAGTATGTGGTAAAACAGATGATGTAGCTAATATGCAGGATTTATTAATCTATGTTTTGAAAGGTATATCAATTTATAGTACAAGAGCTAGGCGTTTTAAGGTAGAAAACGAGGAAATAAATAGATTCGTAGTTAATGGATTATTTATGACAATAACTAATTCAAATTTTAATAAATCTAGATTTGTAGAAACAATAGTTAAGGGATTAGAATTACGTGATGACATTAAAAATGAATTGTTAAATGCTGGCGGAGTTATAGATGATAAAATACATGAATGTGCTACATGGACAGGTACTATAGAGGAATTTGAAAGTAAATCTAAAGAAGTAGGAGTTCTTAAAACAGAAAATGAGGATATAAGATCTCTTAGAGAACTAGTTACTTATGGTATTAAAGGAATGGCAGCATATGCTGACCATGCGTTTAATTTAGGATACGTTAATCATGACCTTTACGCATTTATGCAAAAGGGGCTTGCGAGCATCACTGATGATAGTTTAACTGTTGATCAATTAGTCGCATTAGTACTTGAGTGTGGTAAATATGGAGTAGATGCTATGGCACTACTTGATAAAGCAAATACAACTACTTATGGTAATCCTGAAATAACAAAGGTAAATATAGGTACTCGAAATAATCCAGGAATACTAATTAGTGGACATGATTTAAAGGATATGGAAGAATTATTAAAACAAACGGCGGGCACAGGAGTAGATGTATACACACATAGTGAGATGTTACCTGCAAACTATTATCCAGCATTTAAAAAATATGATCATCTAGTAGGTAATTATGGGAATGCATGGTGGAAGCAAAATTCAGAGTTTGAAAGCTTTAACGGACCAATACTCATGACAACTAACTGTATTACTCCTCCAAGAGATGCTTATAAAGACAGAGTTTATACAACAGGGGCAGCTGGATTTACCGGACTTAAGCATATTGAAAATAAATTAGATGGATCTGCAAAAGATTTTTCAGATATTATAGAGCATGCAAAAAAATGTAGTGCACCAACTGAAATTGAAAGAGGTGAAATAGTTGGAGGATTTGCACATAATCAAGTAATTGCACTTGCAGACAAAGTTGTGGAAGCTGTTAAAATAGGAGCAATTAAAAGATTTTTTGTAATGGCAGGTTGTGATGGTAGAATGAAAGGTCGCGAATATTATACTGACTTTGCGAAACAATTACCAACAAATACAGTTATTTTAACTGCAGGTTGTGCAAAATACAGATACAATAAATTAAAACTAGGAGATATTGGTGGCATTCCTAGAGTTTTAGATGCGGGACAATGTAATGATTCATATTCACTAGTTGTTATTGCGATGAAGTTACAAGAGGTGTTTGGATTATCTGATATTAATGAATTACCAATAACATACAATATTGCATGGTATGAACAGAAGGCTGTAATAGTATTATTAGCATTACTTCATCTAGGAGTTAAGGATATTCACTTAGGACCAACATTGCCAGCATTTTTATCTCCAAATGTCGTTAATGTGTTAGTAAAGAATTTTGGAATAGCAGGAATAGGAAGCGTGGAAGACGATATTAAAAAATTTATGTCTTAAAACTCAAATAAATGGACTGATCATTATAGAAATAATTTCTATAATGGTCAGTCTAATCTTTTATAAAAGTATTTCGAAAACTATTTTATGTTGAGGCTATATTAACAAACATATCCTTCATAAATTCAGCGGTTGCATTGCTAAATATACAGCAAAATTTTACATACTCGGTTATGGATAAACCAAGTAAATCAGCTTTATCTTTTATTACTGACTTCTCGAGTTCACTAACTCTTATCTGAAGTACCTCTTTTTTTATGGATTTCATTAAATCACCCCTGTAATTATAGATTTTACTATCTTAGTAAGTATATTATATATGTAAATAAATGTAATTACAATATTATTAAATATTATTTTTATATTGATTTGTATAAAATATATAAATGAAAATATTTGAATTTTTAAATTAGTATTATATGAAAATGTGTCAACTGAATTTGAAAATGTCCCAAAAAGTTTTAATTATTAGCACCAGCAATAGCTGGTGCTTTATTACGTTTTTAACCTATTTTGGGGTATAGCAAACACATCTTAAA
>NZ_JAHLEC010000071.1 GCF_018861705.1 Clostridium psychrophilum
ATTGAAATTTTCATATTAATTTACAATATTTTCAAGAGGCATAGCCTAAAATTTGAAATAGCTTAACTCCTACCGGAGAAAATATAGCTTTTTGTGGCTTAATCATAGTATCTATATCGAAAATAACAACATCAGCGTCTGTCCCTTTTTTAATTCGACCCTTTTGTTTTAGACCCATGGTTTCTGCCGAAAGAAAAGTTGCCTTGCGAACCGCTTCTATAAGACTTATCTCCTTGCGTTCGCGAACCATGCACCTAAAATATTTTGGGAATATGCCTGAAATCTGAGGATGTCCTTCACCCTTTTTATAAGGCCCAATGTCTGACGATGGCATTGCATAACTTTTATCTAAAGCCTTATATACACTTTCATTTGAATCTGTACAATATATAATTCATTCACAAGGATTACTAGCTCTTAATTCTTTATATAATTTTTTGTTTAATCTTTCACCTTTATTCTTCTCCGTCAACATGTCCATGAATGTCGATGAAACCTAGTGAAATTATTAAACCTGATGCATTTATATTTTTTATTCCATCTAGTTCTCCAATTGTTATTTCTGCCAGCTTTCCATCTTTTATGCCTAAACTTCCTTTGAAACTTGTTTTGAGGTCAGGATCAATCAACATACCATTATTAATTGCAACATCAAACATTTACGAACACTCCCTTCAAAGATTATTTTTAAAATCTAAGGCATATATTAAAACATCTTCAACCTAATTAATATCACATTCCTAGTAAACATATATGTTTTAGTTTTTATTAAAATTACCACGTTGTTTTATAATTGTCAATATGAAATAATTCATTCAATCTTTTAGGTATTAATCAAAATAATGCATTATTGGGTTGCCAGCACTCTATTAAATTCATCTCATACAATTTTTAGCTTAACAGTGCAGCAAAATATCTTAGTAATCATAATGCTGCGACAATAAGAATTGTAGTTTCAAATAAATATATAATAAATAATTAAATAAAATATGCGCACAATATAATAAAATTAAATTAACATATTTGCCCTATTATTAGAAATATTTTTAGTATATAATACATATAAATTGATATAATATAGTATTAGAGTAAAAATAAAAATTACATACACTTATTTTAAGGAGGATATCATATGATTAAAAAATTTTATATTAAAAAAAATAGGGAAGAATTAAAAAAGGTATTAACTAAAAATCAGTTTGAAGTAACTCAAGAAAATGGGACAGAAAAATCTTTCGAAAATGAATACTTTAATAATAAAGAAGCAGGAATTTATGTAGATATTAATAGTGGAGAGCCATTATTTACTTCTAAAGATAAATTTGATTCAGGTTGCGGATGGCCAAGTTTTACAAAGCCTGTAGAAAATGATAACGTAAAAGAGAATAAAGATATGACCCATGAGATGTTAAGAACAGAAGTAAGAAGTACCCATGGTGACAGTCATTTAGGACATGTCTTCAACGATGGTCCACGTGAACTTGGAGGCTTACGATATTGCATTAATAGTGCTGCGCTTAAATTTATTCCAGTTAAAAACCTTGAGAGTGAAGGCTATGGAGAGTATTTAGAAATATTTAAAGAATGATATTGATAGTATACTTTAGTAATTCAAAAGAAACATATATGCAAAATAGGATGGCTGAAGCACTTCTTAAAACTTGTATAAAGTATGGTGAAAAAGCTATTGATAATCGCAATAATTATGAAGCAGAATCTGATTTTTTGAATACATTCTTCTTAAATGGATATAATCTTAAACAAATATACAACTAATTACTTAACTGGAGGTGACTAATGAGAGGTATTTCTATAACCATTAAGAAAGGTGAAAATTCATATAATAAAGATATGATGGATACAAATTATGAAGAAAGATTGACTTGGTACAACGCCTTAAGCAAGGGTCAAATAATAAGTGTACTAGAACAGTTTGTAACTAATAAATAATATTTTATCTAACAAATTACATAAAAAGGAGTAGAGAATAAGGATTATAATTCCTATATTCTCTACTCCTAAATTCTTAAGCAAATATATTTATTTTTATTTTTTCACAATTGCCTTACTATATTCCTTATAATTAGGTGAATCTTCCCCAACTATTTTATCTAATTTCCAATTGTAGCCATTTGTATTGTCATAGACAAGAAAATATAGTGCTACAAATGGAATGTTTTTCTTTGTATTATCTTTTTCGTTTATGGAAGTTATACCTCCATAAACATATTTTATATTTTCATAACCCTTCTTAGACAATATCTTATTGTTTTTAAATGTTTTACCTTCTTCCGTTGTTATTTTATGATCATTGGACCACCAGAAGAATAAATTGCTTCCCTCAATTTCAGCATTAGTAATTGTAGGTATTAATTCCTTTGTAGACATATTGTTTATTGACCCACTGTCAACTTTAGTTTTAGATGAACTCAATAAAGATATATTATTAAGCGATATTGAAAAAATATAATTTGTTGTCAACTCTGTATTTATTTTTCCTGATATATTGTCACGCTTAGCAGTAACGGTTAATGTTCCTTTTTTTGCATCAAACTTTTTGCTCTTTACTCCAATTTTTTTAGTAAACTTATCATTTACTGCAAAACCTTTCCCCCCAAAAAAATTCAAGTAGGATACAGTTTCATCAATTGCTTGCCCTCTTATTGAGTTAAGAATCTTCTCATTAGAAAAAACTGGCGATAATCCTAATTTAAAATCATCATTCCTGTTTTTTGAAATAGTATCAAGACTCCATGTTTCATTTGCAAATATAAGTTTGCACTTTATCTCTCCTTTAGTCGCTAGAAGCCCACTATCTATGGATGTTTCTACCAAAATATCTTCTTTCCCATTTTCTAAATCTTGGGTTTTTGAGGTTATATCCAGTTTTTTGACCTCCTGTTTACCTAATACTACTTCTTCACTATCAATTGTAATGCTACGTTTTTTCAATTCCGATAGTAATTTTTTATCACTCATTCCCACTACTGGTTTGATCGAAATTACACTATCAAGTACAACTTTATTATTAAATTTCCATTCACTTTTATTTTCATCAATATATTCCAATGATAAAACAGTATTCGCCGCAATAATACCATTATTTAAGATTATTGATACTTTTACATCATCCCGGCTTTGGTCAGTGCTTCTACTATTTATAGTGATGTTCTTTATGTTATTCTTATTTATTGTTATTTTTGTTCCTTTAGGAAGTGTCACTACTTCCCCTAATAAATCTTGTTCTATTCTAACTTCATCAACTGGTTTAATAATAAAAAATGTATAAGAAACCGTTACTACTGCAATAATAACTAGCAATGCAACAATTGGTATAATTACTTTCTTATGCATAAATTTCTTTTTTAATAATGCAACAAACTTCTTTCTCTTATCCTTTTTTATATCTTCATCCGTTATAGCAGGCATCGCTTGTGTAAACTGACGAGTTTTCTCTCTTGCGCTGGCATCAACTAAACTTTCTAGGTCCGTTTTTTCTTCTATTTTTTCCCCACAATATGGGCAGAATTTTAATCCATTGATATTAGCAAATCTATTATTACATTTGTTGCAAATCATTTATTTCCTCCAAACATTTATATAAATATATAAAATAAACTATATTTTGTATACAATACATTATAGCTTGTTTGCCTATTATATTCAAACATATCTGTTTGCTTAACGTAGTTAATATTAAAATATATAAATGCATTAAATTTTAAGTATACATGCTCTTAACTAGATATCAAATTAAAAATACAAAAAACCAGTTTGGATTAAACCGGTTTTTTGTATTTAACTTAATTGGATATATTTTAATTAAAGGGGACTTCAATTAAAAACATTAAACTATTTAATTACTATATATTTATAATAACAATTAATTGTAGTAAAAGTATCAAATAATTATGTGAATAGTATGTGATATGTGAAATTACATCTCACACTATAATTTAAATTAAAAACAGATGATTACTTTCTCCAATGTAAGAGTAAGTAATCATCTGTTTTTAGTCTTACATTTAATCTAAATACTTACTCACCAAGATATGCACTTCTTATAGAATCATTAGTTAATAATTCTTTCGCACTACCTTCTAAAACTATTTTCCCAGTTTCTAATACATATGCTTTATGCGCAATAGATAGTGCCATATGAGCATTTTGCTCTACAAGCAAAACCGTAGTTCCCGACTTATTGATTTCTTGTATTATAGAGAATATGTTTCTTACTACAAGCGGTGCAAGTCCCATAGATGGTTCATCTAATAATAATATTCTTGGCCTTACCATTAGTGCTCTTCCCATAGCAAGCATTTGCTGTTCCCCACCACTTAATGTACCAGCCATTTGTTTTATTCTTTCTTTAAGCCTTGGAAATTTGTCAAAAACCATCTCATAATCTTTTGCTATCTCGCTCTTATCTTTTCTAATATAAGCACCTAGCTCAAGATTTTCCATAACTGACATATTAGAAAATATTCTTCTTCCCTCAGGTACATGTGCGATACCTAGCTTTGAGAGTTTATAAGCAGCAGTGGTATGAATTGGATTACCTTCAAACAAAATGCTTCCTGACTTTATAGGAATAAGTCCTGAGATAGCTCTTAATATTGAAGTTTTTCCAGCTCCATTAGCACCTATAAGTGTAACTATTTCTCCTTCTTTTACATGTATACTAATATCATGTAATGCATGTATTGCACCATAATTTACATTTAGCCCATCAATTTTAAGCATCAGTTACCTCCTCTCCAAGGTATGCCTCAATTACCTTAGGGTTATTCTTTATTTCGTCAGGCGTCCCCTCTGCAATTACCTTACCATAATCCACAACTATTATCCGTTCGCAAACTCCCATAACCAGTTTCATATCATGCTCAATTAATAGTATAGCTATTTTGAATTCATCCCTTACCCAATTTATGAGCCCCATTAATTCATGAGTTTCTTGTGGATTCATACCTGCTGCTGGTTCATCTAGTAATAATAATTTGGGTTTTGCAGCAAGAGCTCTTGCTATTTCAAGTCTTCGTTGCTCTCCATATGGAAGATTGCATGCAAGTTCTTCTCTCTTCTTATCAAGATTAAAAACCTTAAGAATTTCAATTGCTTTTTTTTCAATTTCTGCTTCCTCTCTATTAAACTTTGGAAGCCTTAATATTGAATGAAACAAATTATATTTAACATTATAATTAAATGATATTTTAACATTATCAAGAACTGTTAAATCTTTAAATAATCTTATATTTTGAAAGGTTCTGGCAATTCTTTTTTTAGTGATATCATAAGGTTTTATGCCTTGTATAAATTCACCATTAAATTCAATAGTTCCAGATGTTGGAGCATAAACCCCTGTTAACATATTAAAAATAGTTGTTTTTCCAGCCCCATTAGGTCCAATCAACCCTACAAGATCATGATCAGATAGATTAAGTGCAAAATCAGAAACAGCTGTTAGCCCACCAAACTTAATTGTAAGATCATTTACCTTTAAAAGCTGCATCATCATCACTTCCTTTTGAAAATTTATCAAATATTTTCATAGATAATTCTTTTGTACCCATTAGACCTTGTGGCCTAAATCTCATAATAACGATAAGTGCAAGTGGATATATAATCATTCTATAATCATTCATAAATCTTAGAAATTCTGGAAGAACTGTGAGTATTCCTGTTGACAATACACTACCTGTTAAACTTCCCATTCCACCCATAACTACATAAGTAACCAAATCTACTGATTTTAAGAAACCAAATTGTTCTGGTTTAATATACATTAGATAATGTGAAAATAATCCTCCTGCAATCCCTGCAAGGAATGACCCAATAACAAAAGCCATAATCTTATACTTTGTAGTATTAATACCCATAGCTTCTGCTGCTATTTCGTCTTCACGCACTGACATCATAGCTCTACCTTGCGAAGAACGTGCTATATTGTAAATTATTAAAATGGTAAATACCATTATAAAAAACACCCAAGCAAAAGTAGTTTTAGGTGGTATTCCCGAAAGTCCACGCCCCCCTCCAAGTTGATCAATATTTGTGATAACAACTCTTATTATTTCTCCAAAACCTAAAGTTGTTATAGCAAGATAATCACCCTTTAAACTTAAAGTAGGAAGACCAATAAGATATCCGATTAGTCCAGCAGCTACTCCGCCAAGAAGTAATGCTATAGGGAACGGTACATTTAATTGAATTGTAGCCATTGCTGCTGCATATGCTCCTATAGACATAAAACCTGCATGCCCAAGTGTTAACTGTCCCGTAATTCCTATAATAAGATTTAAACTTACTGCAAGAATAACATTAATACAAATTAGAATTACTATTCTTCCATAATATCTATTTAATATTTCAGTATCCATTAAAAATGATAAAACTAAAAACAGGATAACTCCAATAACAAGCAATATAATAGTATTTTTAAACTCTTTTTTCATTTTCATCACCTACACTTTCTCTCTAGTTTTCTTACCAAGAAGTCCAGAAGGTTTAACAATTAAAATAATAATAAGGATTGAAAATGCAATAGCATCCGAGTAACTAGATGATATATATACTTTACTAAAGGTTTCAACTAGTCCCATTATTAGTCCTCCCCATAAAGCACCTGGGATTATACCAATTCCGCCTAGAACTGCCGCAACAAAAGCTTTTAGACCTGGCATTATACCCATGTATGGATCTATACTTGAATATAGAATTCCAAATAGTACACCTGCAGCTCCTGCTAGTGCTGAACCAATTGCAAATGTTATAGATATAATAGAATTCACGTTAATACCCATAAGTGCTGCCGCATCCTTATCAAAAGAAGTTGCTCTCATTGCTTTTCCAGTTTTAGTTTTGAAAACTATAAATTGAAGTATTACTACAAGCAAAATTGACATTCCTATAATTATAAGTTGACGATTATCAATGCTTAAACCTGCAAAACTAATAACATGTGCTGGTAAAAGTGTCTCTGGATATGTTTGTGGATCAGTTGTCATCTTAAGTCTTACTAAGTTCTCAAGGAGCACTGACATTGCAATAGCTGTTATTAATATAGACAACTTTGGTGAATTCCTTAATGGCTTGTATGCTATCTTTTCAACAACCACACCAGTTAATGCTGCTCCAACCATTGCTATTAATAATGTAGGTATAAACGGTAAATGTAGATTAGTTGCAGCGACAAAACCAAAATACCCTCCGACCATAAAAACATCGCCATGTGCAAAATTTATAAGTCCAATAATTCCATATACCATTGTGTATCCTATTGCTATTAATGCATACACAAAACCCAGTGATAATCCATTAATCATCTGTTGTAAAAATTCCATTTGCCTTCCCCCCCCCATTTCTCTCTATTTATATTTGTATTTGTAAATACATACATACCCCAAATTATTACTGAAGTATGTATGCTAACTTTATTTATTAAGGTACAAGTTTATTTATTAAGGTACAAGTTTTTTTATGAAATTAAACTTGCCCGCATCAACCTTTAAGATTACCGCTCCTTTAATTGCATCTCTGTTTGCGTCGAAAGATACTTTACCAGATACTACTTGAAGATTAGTTTTTTGTAATGCAGCTTTAATGCTTGGTCCATCTGTTTTACCAGCAGTTTTTATAGCTTCTACCATTATTTTTGCAGCGTCATAATTTAAAACTGCCATAGCATCTGCTTCTAAGTTATATTTTGCTTTATACTCTTTTTGGAATGCAACAACTAGTGGAGCTGTATCATTTGCTGAATAATGATCAGATATATAACTATTATTAACTGCAGTTCCACCAACCTTAAATAGTTCAGATGAATCCCAACCATCTCCACCTAGTAATGGTGCATTTATACTAATCGCTCTTGCTTGTTTTGCTATATTACCAACTGTTCCATAATAATCAGGGAGTAAAATTACATCTGGTTTTGATGGTTTTATTTTTGTAAGTTGTGCTTTAAAATCTTTATCTCCGGTAGCATAAGTTTCTTTACCAACTATTTTTCCACCTGAAGCTACAAAACCTTTTTCAAAGAACTCAGCCAAGCCCTTAGAATAATCATTACCATTATCATAAAGAATAGCAGCAGTTTTTGCCTTTAGATCTTGTGATGCAAATTTTGCTAAAACACTTCCTTGGAAAGGATCTATGAAACATGCCCTATAAACATATTCTCCACCCTTTTTAGTAACGTCAGGGTTTGTTCCTGATCCTGTTATCATTGGAATTTTACTTTGAGTAGCTATTGGTCCAAGGGCTATAGCGGAACCACTTGTTAATGGTCCAACTATTGCTACAACGTTATCCTGACTGATAAGTTTTGTACCAACTGTTACTGCAGTGTCTGGTTTACCTTCATCATCTTCAAAAATAAATTTGATCTTACGTCCATTAATTCCTCCGCCTTTGTTCACTTGATCCTCTAACAATTTTATACCATTTTGACCCGATTTCCCAAAAGATGAAACCGCACCAGTAAGTGGTAATACAACTCCAATTTTAATATCTCCAGTAGTTGATGATCCTTTTGCTCCACATCCTGCAAGTAATCCAACAGTCATAGCAATAGATAGTATTAAACAAGCCTTCTTTTTAAACATTTAATAATCCCCCCTTAATTCTATTAACGTTTTACGAAACACAAAATATTACTCTGTAATTATCTCTTAACTAAGCCGTTAATATTTTATGAACTAATTGTTAATGGTCAATAATTTATGAATAAAATTTTAATTCATTATTCATAATTTATAATTTTTATTAATAATATCATAGTATTTATAGTATATCAACACTATTTTTAAATATTTGTATTTCAATTCTTGCATTTTATTGTTAATTTGTTGAAATTCAGTTCATTAAATTTAGACTTTTTAACCAAAAAAAACAACTGCAATTACGCAGTTATTTAAACATATGCTATATTTAATAAATTTATGATGGTTTATTTTAAATTCTTTATTATATTCAAAATTTCTATTAATTTGAATTATTTTAAGTAATTCTTTATACAATGTTTCCTTTTGTTTACATATTCATTTAAACATCATAATATGATTTTAAGGAAATGTGCTTTTTTATAACCATAACTTTTTTCATAAGGCTCATCAAGTTGATTATATGAATGCTGTGATATACGTGGCTGACTATTTCCATTAACATCTATAAACGAAGTTATTATCGCAGAATGAAAAATAATATTACCAAAGTTTTCATAAAATACTATATCCCCTACTTCAAGTTTCTGTCTATCCTCAATCTCTAACCCTTTAATAGCATTTCTATTTGCGCTTTGATTTATTTTCAAATACCAGTACAATGCATGAGCAACGCTCCAACAAACTGAACTTTGTCCCCCAAAATTATACCACCAAGGTCTAGTTAAATTATAATCCATAGGTGCCCCACCTGCCTTTAGGCATTGAGAAACAAAATTAGTACAATCTCCACCATTGCCATTAACATATTTGAAAAATTTGTATCTTTTATTAGGCTCTAATGCATATCTTACAGCATAATTCTTCGCTGATTGCCTATCATATTTATTTTGCATTAAGTTACTCCTTAAAAGTTGTGCTGTAAATATAATATGCAATGTACTTTGTATTGTTTACATCTACTTTAAAACACAGATTTAAACTGTTCAATATGAGATATAACATACTCCATACAACCCATACTCATTGCAAAAGCAGATAACATTATTAATATAAATATAGCGCCAAAATCGTATTTCATAACTTCTTCCTTATTTATTACATAAGCAACGATTATTTCAATTCCAAGTAAAATTAAAACTATTGGCCACATCGATGCTACTACTGAGTACTTAATGTTTGGATATACAAGGCGAAGCAGAAATACGGTTCCAACAATGACCAAAATAATTCCGCTTGTAATTGTTCCCACTCTTCGTCCCTTAATCATTCATATCACACTCTTTTTTCTTACCTTTAATGAGTTTTAAACCTGCCAAAATTATTACAATACCAATTATTATCTGAGGTGCAACTCTTGTTACATCATTAATAAGGCTAAATAGTTCACTGGAAATATATGCCGATAAGGTATTTAATATATTATTCCAAATTAAGTATCCACCAATAATTATAAGTAGTATTCCTGAGGCCAGTCTATGTTTTTTTAATACATCTTTGTCTATTTTCACTAATTCATCTAAAGAAAACAAATATTTGTCCTCTAAGGTTAAAAATTCATCATCTGTCGAATAACGTTTGTTCATACAATCGAAAAAAGAATAAAACCAAACTAGTGGTAAAACGAAGAGTAATGGACCTATACTAAAAAAACTGGAAAGAAATATTATAAAAAAGAATACTGCCATAAGTGATATACCCATCTTCATAAAACCCATATACATATGACCTGCACCAGGCATTAGCGAAAAAATAAATGTTAAGAATTTACTTTTTTCCTTTTTCATCATTAAAGACCTCCATATTAATTATTTTTTGTGACGTTTTGTTAAGATTTGAATTAATTGTATTTATGTAACTAAAACTAATTGGGTTTATTCCTAAAGTTTTAACCTTAGTACTTGCCACAAAGTTTAATGGATTTGAAAAAACAAATATTAGTGCTATACTTGCTGCTATTGCCACTCTAAGTGAATAAAATATAAACTGAGTATTTTTTACTTTTTTGTTTTTTATTTTAGTTAGTGTTTCCTGCTCAAATCCAGAAGGTACTTGAATAAGTTCATTATTATTATAACTATCAGCTAATGCAACAACACATTCTTCACACTGGCAAATATGTTCTAATAATAAAACCAGTTCATTATCACTAAATACTCCTTCTTTAATTCCCTTTAGTGATTTTTTAGTCAAGTGACCATTTTCTTTAAACAATGTATCAATCACATACACTCCTCCTTCCATAAAACTTTTAATAGTTTTTTGGACCTATAAAGATGGGTTTGCAGTGTTTTTAAATTTTCGCCTGTATCTTTTGCCATATCCGAAAGTTTAATATCTTTACAAAAATAGTTTAAGGATACTGTCCTATAAGGTTCTTTTAATTTTTCACATAAAGTAAATATTTTGTCACCTTTTTGTTTGTTTATAAGTGTTTCCTCAGGTGTTTCGTCATTATCCCTTATGCATTCAAAATCTTTATCAGACAAGCTGCTAATTGCTCTTGCAGGACTTTTAAGAAAATCTTTGCATTTGTTTATGGCAATTGTTGTTAGCCAAGCCTTGAAATTTATCCCATTAAATTTGGCAAAGCTAGTATACGCAGACAAAAAAGTTTGTTGTGCTAAATCTTCTGCATCAAAATAGTTTTTTGTAAAGGATATGCATATAGTAATGATTAAACGCTCATATTGTTTTATATATTTTGTAAACTGTTCTTCTTGAATAACCACCACCCCTTTTTTATCCTTACACTTAATATAACGATTATAAAGCAAAAAACACTTCAATTTTTATTTTATTAATTAGTAACAATTTTAAAAGCATGTGAAA
Organism: Clostridium psychrophilum; assembly: GCF_018861705.1. Taxonomy (GTDB): domain Bacteria; phylum Bacillota; class Clostridia; order Clostridiales; family Clostridiaceae; genus Clostridium_AD; species Clostridium_AD psychrophilum. The sequence goes on from NZ_JAHLEC010000071.1 coordinate 11,493, forward strand.
TTTTCACATGCTTTTTTATATAAATAATAATTTAACCATATCTAATAATACTCATGTTAGTAATATAACTACACTTGTGACCCCAAAATAGCTACATTCTGATTGTCTAAAATAAACATCTTATCTTTCCATTTAAGAGTATTCATAACGTAACCTAAAGAATCTGCATTATATCTTCCAGCTATCTTTTGATATGCCAATAACTCGTACACTTGGTTTGAATTAAAATCCACAGGATATAATCCACTTAAAGGATTTACAAATCCTATGATTGGATTCTTTAAATCTCCATTTTCATAGTATATTTCATTTAAGTAATTTACATCTCTACTTGAAATATCTATAATGTACTTTGTTTTATTTTTTTTACTAATAACCTCAACCTTATAATTATTTTTATAACTAACATCATATTCATATTGCTTATTATAAATATTAAAGTCAAATAGTAATTTTTCTATATTGTCATTAAAGGAATAAATATAATGGTATATTATTCCACCACTCCCCCCAGAATTAATACTTATAAGAATATCTTCTACATGATTTCCTGTAAAATCGCCTAAATACAGTGTAGGATTATACCCAACATTGTCTTTAAGCAATATTCTAGTAACCCCTCCAGTCAAACCATCTTGAATTTCAAGGGTGATATTTTGTATAAATGAACTATCAGGTGTCTTAACCCCAGTTAAATAAACGTTATCTGGTATGTTGTCACCATTTACATCCCCTTTTTTATAAGAAACAACTATTGGTTTTATCATTTCCGCTCTATAATAACAATTATACATAACTGCTCCTTTTCAATATAATTTTATGCATTATCTTATGAGCTTATAAATAAACTGTTCAATTTATTTTTTATATAGTTCAATAAAAATATGATTGTTTTATACAAAGTATGCACATAATATATTATATTTTCATACTATATTAGTATATATTAATACTATAGGAGTTAGTAATAATGAGCAAAAAAGTATCCATTACTCTTCCGGATCATGTCTATAAATTAGCGCTACGAAAGTCTAAATTAACTCATGGAGAAAACAATTTCTCAGGTTATCTACGTGAGCTCGTATGCAATGAATTTACAGAAGATGAACTTGAAATGGAGTTAATAAAACTTAATGAACCCCTATGGCTCGGTATTACAAAAACATCCGATTATAATTCTACTTGTCAAGTATGCACTAACGCAATTTGTCCTGGAGAAGTGATTTGTTATACAAATTTAGGATTTAAAGAAGACTGTAAGAATTGGGTTCATCAAAATTGTTGTAGAAAAGATTAGCAGTTTATAGAAGTTCATAATAAATATGACCTTCTATGTTTTATTCATTGAATATTTTCTTTAAATCATTACAAACCATTCAATTCTCTAAATAAATACTGATGTTAATATGTTACCATTTTATTATATATTGAATTGGTTTTAATCTTCATATGATACTGGTACATTTTTTATTCCAAGTTCTTTTGCTGCTGCATATTGATCATATCCTGACACAAGTATGAAACTATCTTTCTTAACAACAATAGGTTTATTAAATTTATTATTATTTTTCATATAATTTAATGCTTTATTCTTTGAACGTTTTACATGAATTTCTTCATTTTCATTAACTATCTGCAAAATATCAATAATTTCATCAGTACCAATTGGCATTTCATCAACCAAATCGATTTGTCCTTTCATATCTTTTAATAAATTAAATAATTTAACTGATGTTGCTTCTACTGAGATAAAAGGTATACCTTTGCTATTTACACAAGCCTTAAGTTCACCTTTAATCACAAAATAATTTACATCTTTCATACCTATTACAGCATCTCTCCAATAATCTTTTTTTATAATTACTCTATAAACTGAATTCATGTCATCATAAGTTGCTATTTTAAATAATAACTTAACATCTCCATTATCTAACCTATTGGTTTTTAAAGGTAATCCCTTAATTATAATCTCACTTTTATTCATTATCAAATTCTCCTTTTAATTGTACATATTTTCAAATAATCATTACATTGCTATAAATAAATTAAAATATCATTGCTATAAAATCATAAAAATAAAACACCTAGAAAGCACATGTTGCTTTCTAGGTGTTTTAATTTAATTATAGTTTATAATTTTGTTAATTTTTATGCATGTTAATCTATCTAGTTCTATGTTAGATGTTTTTAGGTATTCTTCTATTTTAAAAATTTTATCATTACAAACTAACACAAACTTCACCCCATTTATCAATTTTAAAATATTTATTTACAACTCTACGTTATTATTTTACTATCTTTACTTATAAAATATTGTACCATTTTACTAGTAAAATTACAATTCAAATGATATTTTCATAAATGCTTAAGTCTATAAATTTTTAAACATTTATAATTTTAACCATTTTTTAACTTTAAAATAAAACATAACATTAATTTTTAAAACTATGTATCGGTGCTGGGATTCTTCCACCTCGATTTATAAAATCGTCGCTTGAAAACTCGCTTACCTTCATAACAGGAGCACGTCCAAGAAGTCCACCAAACTCTACTGAATCCCCAACCTTTTTACCTGGTGCAGGTATAAGTCTTGTTGCAGTAGTTTTATTATTAATCATTCCAATTGCACACTCATCCGCCATAATTGCAGAGATTGTTTCTGCAGATGTATCTCCTGGAATAGCGATCATATCGAGTCCTACTGAACATACACAGGTCATAGCTTCAAGTTTTTCAATATTTATAGCTCCCTTTTCTACGGCTTCAATCATTCCCTCATCTTCACTTACAGGTATAAATGCGCCACTGAGTCCCCCAACAGAACCAGAAGCCATTATCCCACCTTTTTTAACTGCATCATTGAGCATTGCTAATGCACAAGTTGTTCCATGAGTTCCACATGCCTCAAGTCCCATTTCCTCGAGTATTCTAGCCACACTATCTCCTATAGCAGGTGTTGGTGCCAATGATAAATCTACTATACCAAAAGGTACATCGAGCCTCTTTGCAGCTTCCATACCAACTAATTGGCCCATTCTCGTTATCTTAAAAGCGGTTTTCTTTATTGTTTCAGCTACAACTCCAAAGTCAGCCCCTCTTACTTTTTCAAGAGCAACCTTCACTGTACCTGGTCCACTTATTCCTACATTTAAAGTACACTCAGGTTCTCCAACACCATGAAAAGCACCTGCCATAAAAGGATTATCCTCAACAGCATTTGCAAATACCACAATTTTTGCGCATCCAAGTCCATCTCTATCTGCAGTTAACCTTGCAGCTTCTTTAACAACTTGACCCATTTCACGAACTCCATCCATATTTATTCCTACTTTAGAACTTGCAACGCATACAGATGAGCAAACCCTTTCAGTAACTTTCATAGCTTCGGGTATAGATGCTATTAATCTACGATCACCAGTGGTATATCCTTTTTGAATTAATGCAGAAAATCCACCAATGAAGTTTATTCCGAGTTCATTGGCAATTTTATCAAGCATGATAGCATACTCAACGTAGTTTTTATCCTGAGATGCTCCAGCTATCAAAGATATTGGAGTAACTGAAATTCTTTTATTAATTATTGGCACTCCATATTCTAGCTCTAAATCTTCCCCTACCTTAACTAGTTTCCCAGCGTTTCTCATAATCTTGTCATATATTCTTTGCCTAGACCTCTTGCCATCAAAATCACAACAATCGAGTAACGATATTCCCATAGTAAGTGTTCTTATATCTAACTTTTCATCATCTAGCATTTTAACTGTTTCCATTATTTGATTTATGTTCATTTTCTGCCTCCTATACGAGATGCATTGAATTAAATACATCCTCGTGTTGCATTTTTATTGAAACCTTTAATATTTTACCCTTTTCCATTAAATCTTCATTTAATTTTTTCAAAGAAATATTTATATTAGATAAGTCCACAAGCATTACCATAGTAAAAAAATTGTCTTTCATAATAGTTTGATTAATGTCTAAGATATTAGCATTTTTTTCTAACAATAAATTGGATACATTTGCGATAATACCTACTTTATCTTTTCCAATTACACTCAACACAGCATTCATTTTATTCCCTCCATTTTTTTAATCACAAAAAAGCCGAATAGATAATATTCGACCCTTGAAATCAATATTATCCCCTGTCCTTTTACCTGAGAGTTTCGCTAGTTTTTTTCACAAGCTTTCTCCTTCGGTGCTCAATTTGAGTCTCTCCAAGGGCTCGTCCTGTAGCAGTCATATCCATACGGTACCTGAAAAATCAACTTTTTCGGTGTATAGAATATTCTATACACTCCTGCAACAATCATCCGAACTATTAAATTGTAAGTTATTATTGTCATTCTACCAGTTTTGCTAATTAATTTCAACATTTTATATTATATTAACAAATAAACTCTAAATATTTTTCTTGATATAAACATATATATGTTTATATTGCTTGATTAACTCTTATAAAAAAACTTTACAATTAAATTGTACAAGTCTATAATCAAAACCAACAGAATAATTAAGCTAGGGGTGCCGAAAGGCTGAGAGAGATGAAAATCTTAACTCTTTGAACTTGAAGTGGTTTGTACCACCGTAGGGAAGCATATTGACACTTTTGTGTTTTGGCTTACCTTTTGGTAAGCTTTTTTATTTGTAAAAATATAAGGAGGTGCAATATGAAAATTACATTAAATGGTGATTCTCTTAATCTCCAAAATGAAATAAGTATTCTAGCATTAATAGTATTAAAAAAACTGAAACCAGAAAAAATTGTAATTGAATATAATTATAATATTTTGAGTAAAGAAGAATGGGAAAATACTTTAATAAAAGAAAACGACAAAATTGAAATTATAAGTTTTGTTGTAGGAGGTTAATTTAATGGACAAATTAATAATAGACCAGCTAGTTAAAGTCAAGTGTAAATTTGCGAAAGTAGTTGTTAATTTCATTGCATAACAAAAAGACCATTGCATAACACGAACAATGGTAAATTTAGTAATTATT
>NZ_JAHLEC010000072.1 GCF_018861705.1 Clostridium psychrophilum
TCTATTCTAGCCGTTCTCGTCTATTCTAGCCGTTCTCGTCTATTCTAGCCGTTCTCGTCTATTCTAGCCGTTCTCGTCTATTCTAGCCGTTCTCGTCTATTCTAGCCGTTCACACTATAGTTCGGTGATTCCTTAGTAATTGATACATCATGTGGATGACTTTCTCTAAGTCCTGCTGAAGACTGAACAACAAATGTTGAAGTCTCAAACAATTTTTCTAATGTTTCAGATCCTAAATATCCCATTCCAGAGCGTATACCACCTATCATCTGAAATATGGTGTCTATAACACTACCTTTAAATGGTATTCTTCCTTCTACACCTTCTGGAACTAACTTTTTATTTCCTTCTTGGAAATATCTGTCCTTACTTCCGCATGCCATAGCGCTTAGAGAACCCATGCCTCTATACACCTTATAACTTCTTCCTTTAAATATTTCTGTTTCACCTGGGGATTCTTCACAGCCCGCAAACATAGAACCCATCATTACTACTTTAGCACCTGCTGCTAATGCTTTTACTATGTCTCCTGAGTATTTTATACCACCATCTGCTATAACAGGTATTCCGTATTTATTTCCTTCTTCAACACAGTCCATAACTGCTGTAAGTTGTGGAACTCCTACTCCGGCTATAATTCTTGTAGTACAAATTGATCCAGGACCTATTCCAACTTTAACGCAATCAGCGCCTGCTTCAATTAAATCTCTTGTCGCAGCAGCAGTTGCAATGTTTCCTGCAATTATTTGAAGTTCTGGATAAATAGATTTTATTTTGCGTACAGCATCTAGCACTCCTAAAGAGTGTCCATGAGCAGTATCTATAGTTATTACGTCTACTGAGGACTTTACTAATGCTGCTACACGTTCCATCATATTTGCAGTTACACCAACAGTTGCACCGCATAATAACCTTCCTCTAGAATCTTTAGCAGCATCAGGAAATTTTTTAGTCTTTTCTATGTCTTTTATAGTTATAAGTCCTCGTAAATTGTTTTCTCCGTCTACCAAAGGTAATTTTTCTATTTTATGTTTTTTAAGAAGCTCTTTTGCTTGTTGCATGCTTGTTCCTTCTGGTGCAGTTATTAAATTTTCGCTTGTCATTATACCTTCAATTTTCTTACTATAATCTGTTTCAAAAACTATATCTCTATTAGTAATTATACCAACCAATTTGCCATTTATAGTAATTGGAACCCCTGATATTCTATATTTACTCATTAATTCTAAAGCATCTTTTAAAGTATTATCTGGAGATAAGAAAAAAGGATCTGTGATTACACCATTTTCTTGTCTTTTTACTCTGTCAACTTCACTGGCTTGTTCCTCTATACTCATGTTTTTATGTATAATACCTATTCCACCCTCTCTAGCCATAGCGATAGCCATTCTAGATTCAGTAACAGTGTCCATTGCAGCACTCATTAGAGGTATATTAAGTTTTATTTTTTTTGTAAGGTAGGTAGCTAAGCTAACTTCCTTAGGTAATACACTAGACTTATTTGGAACTAGTAATACATCATCAAATGTATATGCTTTTTTTATTATTTTTGCCATTATTCAACACCCTTTCACAATTCTATTTTAGGTATATTAACCTTTATAGTTAACATAAAAATATTTATATATACAACATTTTGAAATAAGGTATAAAGTATAAAAAGGCATACTAATCCTACCTTCTCTAAAGTAAAATTAGCGTGCACAAAATAGGTTTACACTAATATTACTCATAGTGGTCAATTTGCGGCTGACCGTAGATACTCCCTGCCATATTCAAGGTATATATGAGTGACACATTGTTTTTCAAGTTATTATAATGATAGTTAATGTTTAATGATTTGTCAATGAATACTTCTTATTACGACATAATAAGATAAAAAAATTAGCTAGAGAAAACTCTAACTAATTTTTTTATTTCCATATATATTCTATTGTTATTTAATTCTATTTAAAGTAACTTTTATTCAAATTACTTTTAGTACATTCCATCCATTCCCATTCCTGGTGCGCCCATTGGTGCTGCAGGAGTTTTTTCTGGAATATCTGCAACTGCAACTTCTGTTGTTAAGAATGTTGCTGCAACAGATGCTGCATTTTGAAGTGCTGATCTTACAACTTTTGTTGGATCAACAATCCCAGCTTTATTCATATTTACCAATTTTCCATTTAAAGCGTCATATCCAATTTCTCCAGCGCTTTCTCTTACTTTTTCTATTACAACCGAAGCTTCTGCTCCAGCATTTGTAACTATTTGTCTTAATGGTTCTTCTAACGCTCTTGTAATTATGTTAATACCAACTTGAACATCTGGTATATTTGATGTTAATTTAGCAATTTCTACAATAGCATTAATGTAAACTGTTCCACCACCAGGAACAATTCCCTCTTCAACTGCTGCTTTTGTTGCTGCAAGAGCATCCTCTATTCTAAGTTTCTTTTCTTTTAATTCAGTTTCGGTAGCTGCTCCAACTTTTATAACAGCAACACCGCCTGCAAGTTTAGCAAGTCTTTCTTGCAATTTTTCTTTATCAAAGTCTGATGTAGTATCTTCAATTTGTTTCTTAATTTGAGAAACTCTATCATGTATTGCAGTCTTATCGCCTTTTCCGTTTACTATTGTAGTATTTTCTTTAGTTACTTTAACACTTTCTGCTCTTCCAAGCATTTCAACAGTAACATCTTTTAGTTCTTTTCCTAATTCTTCACTTATAACTTCTCCTCCAGTTAGAGTAGCTATATCTTGAAGCATTTCTTTTCTTCTATCACCAAAGCCTGGAGCCTTAACTCCTACACAAGTAAATGTTCCTCTTAATTTATTAACAACTAATGTACTTAAAGCTTCGCCTTCAATATCTTCAGCAACTATTAATAATTTTTTACCTTGTTGAACAATTTGCTCAAGTATTGGAAGTATATCTTGTATATTACTAATTTTCTTATCTGTTATTAGAATATATGGTTCTTCGAGATTAGCTTGCATTTTTTCTGTATCAGTAACCATATATGCACTTAAATAACCTCTGTCAAACTGCATTCCTTCAACAACGTCAAGTTCTGTTCCCATAGATTTTGATTCTTCTACAGTTATAACTCCTTCATTACCTACTTTTTCCATAGCATCAGCAATTAGATTTCCAGTTACTTCATCACTAGCTGAAATGGATGCAACTCTAGCTATATCTTCCTTACCATTAACAGGTTTAGAAGTTTTTTTGATTTCCTCAACAGCTTTATCTACTGCCATTTTTATACCATTTCTTATAAGCATTGGATTTGCTCCAGCTGTAACATTCTTTAAACCCTCTCTAATTATTGCTTGAGCAAGTAAAGTAGCTGTAGTTGTTCCATCTCCTGCTACATCGTTTGTCTTTGTAGCAACTTCTTTAACAAGCTGTGCACCCATATTCTCATATGCATCTTCAAGTTCTATTTCCCTTGCTATAGTAACACCATCATTTGTTATTAATGGTGATCCAAATTTCTTATCTAAAATAACATTTCTTCCTTTTGGTCCTAATGTTATTTTAACAGTATTTGCAAGTTTATCTACACCTCTTTGCATAGCTCTTCTTGCGTCTTCTCCAAACAATACATTTTTAGCCATTTAAATCCCTCCTATACGCTGATAATTAAATAACCTTAATTATTAATTTTATTTAATTATCAATACGCTTAATTAAATCATCATCTGCGATGCTGTAACATTAACGACTTCAGAAGGAGATTTACACCCCTACCAAAGTTTTCTCTTTGTTATACTAAATACTTCTACTTGTAGAAATTAGGAACTTTCCTTCTAAAATGTCGTTAAGATTATTTTTCAATTATAGCTAATAATTCTTCTTGTTTTAATATGATATACTCAACACCATCATATTTTATTTCACTACCTGAATATTTAGAGAATAATATCACATCTCCTACCTTAACTTCCATCTTTACTACTTTCCCATCTTCGATTTTTCCTGGTCCTACTGCAACTACCTCAGCCTCTTGTGGTTTTTCCTTTGAAGCTCCTGCAAGTAGTATTCCACTTTTTGTAGTTTCTTGTGCTTCTAACCTTTTTATTAATACTCTATCACTAAGTGGTCTAATGTTCATTTAAACCCCTCCTCATATATTTTTTATTGATTTTGTTAGCACTCCTCACATTTGAGTGCTAACGCTCTGTATAACTTATATGATAATTTATAATTGCTAAAATATCAAGTTTACTTATACCCTATATCATACTATATATGGTTAAATAATCAATTTATATCTGTAAGTCACTGGTTTACATTGATATGCTCTTATTTACTATATTTATTTTATATTGTTTGTTTTGTACATTTTAATAAGCATTGAATATATTACATTTTTTTGTTAAAATTACTAATGGTGGTGATTATATGAATGTTAAATACGAATGGATTAATAACTTTTTTTCAACAAACTACTTCTTTAAAAATATAAAAATCTTATTTAAGTTCTCATACAAAACATTATTTATTATATGTTTTTCCTTTTCTTTTATGATTTTAAGTGTTTATTTTACCTTGCTTTTTAAACCACTTTACTATATGGATATTAATGTATTAAGTATTGAACAATCATCCAATAGAAATAAAAAAGAACTTGAGACCAATTACAATTATGTAATAAAATATTTAACCGAAAATTCATTAGAAGGATTTAATCTTCCGACACTACCTTCCTCGCTTCATGGTAAAATTCATTTTAAAGAAGTTAAAGCGATATTTGATAAGTTAAAATTGATTCTATTATTCTCCATATTAATAAGCGTTGTAGGTATACTAATAAATAAGAAGCATAAAACAATAAAATATTTGAAAACTAGTTCCAATTTTCTTATTATTATCCCCGTATTGTTACTAATACCTTTTTTAATTAATTTTGATAAAAGTTTTATAACTTTTCATCATATTTTCTTCAATAATAATTATTGGTTATTTGATGTACAAACTGACCCAATAATAACAATACTACCACAAACTTTCTTCTTTCATTGTGCAATATTAATAATTATTTTAATTGCTTTAAGTAGCATTTTATTAAGATGTGTATATAAATTAAAATATAAAAAGTTGCACTCTTTATAATACTTTATAAAAAGTTGCACTCATTATAATACTTTATAAAAAGTTGCACTCTTTATAACTTTTTAATACATCTTTTTCTTTCTAGTCATATTCTTAATTATAATATTACCCTTAAAAATTCCAAACACAAACAAAATACTCATTATTAACCCTATAGTAATTACACTTGTGTAATCTCTAGTAAATATTTTTTCGCCAAAATAAGATGAAATAAAAATACCTGGGATTCTACCTATAGTTGAATATATAAAGAAATCTCTAAAAGAAATATCAGATACTCCACATACATATGTTAATGCGTCTTTAGGTATTCCTGGGATTAAAAAAAACATGAATATAACAATCTTTTTACTACCTACTTCTAATATCTTTTTAAAAAATTTAACTTCTTTTTTTAACATCAATTTGTGCACAAGAGGTTTCCCATAATTGTTTGAAATAACATAAACCATTAGACTTCCCAAAGTAATACCAACTAAAGATATTATTCCCCCTAGAAATCCACCAAAAATGTATCCTCCAGCAACTTGTATAAATTCACCTGGTATAAAAAAAGCAACTACTTGTATAATTTGCATAATAATGAAAACTACAACACTGAAATTACCATAAGATAGAACAACTTCTTTTAATATGTCTGGATCTTTTAATATATAAGCATATCTAAAATAATATTCATATCCAATATATGTCAAAGTAAGTAAAGTTGCTATTACTATTATATATTGTTTGTATTTTAATAACTTCTTCTTAATAGAATTCCATATTCTGCTCATAGTTTTCCATCCTTTTTATTCATATATTATGCAATCATCATTAATACTATTTTGCTTAGTTTTTATTAATTTATTCTATTTTAATATTATTTTCTCTTGCATAATAAAATAAATACTGTTGTGCAAATCCTGCTAAATTTTCAAATTTGTCTCTTGCAAAGGTTCTTATTTTAGGAAGTGACACATCTGGCGCTAAGTAAAAAAATTGCATTGCTCTTTTAACCCATACATCCACTGGGAAAGCAGAATATTTTTGCATAGAAAACAACATAATACAATCTGAAACCTTTGGTCCTATACCATTAAGCTTTTTCAATTCTTCATGGCAAATGTCATCATCTTGAGATTTAATAAACTCCAAATCCACTTCAGCAGTATATATTCTGTGCACTGAATCTTTTACATATCTTGATCTAAACCCTAAACCACAGCTTTGAATTTCCTCTATAGATGCTTTTTCTAAATCAGCAACCGTTGGAAATGTATAATACGTTTCTCCTTTATATTCTATTGCTTTGCCCCAATTTTTACTAAGATTGTTTATAGCTCTTTTTATCATTGGGATTCTGTTGTTTGAAGAAATTATAAATGATATAGTAAGTTCAAAAGGTTCCTGCTGCAATAATCTAATTCCATTACCAAAATCAACAGATTTTTTAAGAAGAGGGTCTTTTTGAAACTTCTCTTTAATAGCTGTATAATCTCTCTTAAGATCAAAATAATCACACCAAAAATCATTAAATTCTTTCTCATTTATATTATATATTTTTACGTCAGTATCCTTCTTTTCCACCTCTATTACTGTGCCATTAACCACACCTATATAATTACCATTAGATTGTTTGTTCCATCTAAAGCACTGCCCACATTCAAATATATGATCTAATTCAAAATTACTTACATTTTTTATAATGATACCTTCATTAAATAATTCAATAGTTTTATAATCCATGATTTTCACTCCCCATAAGTTTAATTATTAACTTGTAATTCACGTGATACAATTTCATCTAATATCTCGGCAGCAGTTTCAATCATAACTCTGCAACCAGTATCATCTGTTTTATATTTTGCCTTAAGCTCTGCGCAATTAATTGTACCTAATTTTACATTAAATTTTTGGAAAAATTCTTTACATAGATTTTTAACTCTCTCCCCTTCATGTGCCTTTTCTTTAGTAAATAATATACCTATAACCGCTAATGATCCCGTTATAGCTCCACACACACTTTCTATTGCCATCCCTCCTCCAAAAGAAGACATAGTCTTAAAAGTCTCACTTTTCAGATGCATATTATATTCCTCACTAGCTGCATAGATTAGTACCTCAGCACAATTATAGTCATATTCCTTAGTATGATATTTGTTTACTTTATCAATTAACATAAATTTTCCTCCTAATATATAATGTTATTATGCCTAATAGTTCTTAACTGTCCCCATCATTTTACCCGCCTTTTTATTAAAAATAACTCCATAAACAAATGTTTATGGAGTTATTTGAATCAAAAGTTGTTGTTTTGTTAATTTTATTATTTTGTTAACATCTCATTTATAGCTTTAGCTGCTTTCTTTCCTGCTTCCATAGCTAATATAACTGTGGCTGCTCCTGAAACTGCATCTCCACCAGCGTATACCTTTTCTATAGAAGTAAGTCCAGTGCCCTCTTCTGCTACTATACATTTCCTTTTGTTAATATCTAGTCCTTCTGTTGTTAAAGGAATTAGTGGATTTGGTGATGTCCCTAGAGACATTATAACTGTATCAACATCAATTGTAAATTCAGAACCTTTAATAGCTATTGGTCTTCGTCTTCCGGAAGCATCAGGCTCTCCTAGTTGCATTCTTATACACTTCATGCCTATGACATTCCCTTTTTCATCTCCTAGGATTTCTACTGGGTTTACAAGTAAATCCATTATAACTCCTTCTTCTTTTGCATGATGCACTTCTTCAGCTCTTGCTGGAAGTTCTGACTCTGATCTTCTATATACTATGTGACCTTCTGCCCCTAATCTTACTGCTGTACGTACAGAGTCCATAGCAACATTTCCTCCACCCACAACAGCAACCTTAGTACCCACTCTTATAGGTGTCTTATATCCTTCTTTATATGCTTTCATTAAATTATTTCTAGTCAAGAATTCATTGGCAGAGAATACTCCATTCAAATTTTCCCCAGGTATTCCCATAAACATTGGAAGTCCTGCCCCTGAGCCAATAAAAACAGCCTTAAAATCTTCTTCTTCCATTAGTTGTTTTATTGTTACAGTTCGTCCTACAATTACATTTGTTTCTAGTTTAACTCCTAATTTCTTGACGTTTTCTACCTCATGTTTAACAACTGTTTCCTTAGGTAATCTAAATTGTGGAATTCCATATACCAAAACACCACCAGCTTCATGCAGTGCTTCAAAAATAGTTACATCATACCCATCTCTAGCTAAATCCCCTGCACAAGTAAGTCCTGAAGGACCGCTCCCAATTACTGCAACCTTTTTTCCATTTTTAGGTTTTGTTTCTGAAATATCTACATTATTCTCTCTTGAATAATCACCTACAAATCTTTCAAGTTTACCAATAGCTATAGCGTCTCCCTTTATTCCTAATACACATTTGCTTTCACATTGAGTTTCCTGCGGACAAACCCTTCCACAGACTGCTGGTAATGCACTATATTTCGCTATTACCTTAACTGCCTCTACAAACTCTTTGTTCTTAACGTGCTTAATAAATCCAGGAATATCTATCGCTACAGGGCATTTAGTAACACACATTGGGTTTTTACAGTTTAAACATCTGGTCGCTTCCTCAACTGCCTCATCTTCTGTATATCCTAGACATACTTCATCAAAATTAGTTGCTCTTATTTTTGGGTCTTGCTCTGCTACTTTAACTCTCTTTTTCATACCCATTATTTAGTACCTCCTTCTAAACCACAGCCTGGTTTAATGCCTTGTTTCTGAGATCCTTCTTGCGACTTGTACATTGTTTGTCTTCTCATTGCTTCTGCAAAATCAACCTTATGCCCATCAAATTCCGGTCCATCAACACATGCAAACTTAGTCTCACCATCTACAGTAAGTCTACAACCTCCACACATTCCTGTTCCATCAACCATTATGGGGTTCATACTAACAATTGTTTTTATTTTAAGTTCTTCAGTTAACTTACAAACAAATTTCATCATTATCATTGGTCCAATAGCAACAACTAAATCATACTTTTTGCCTTCATCTTGAACTAATTCTTTTAATTTATTTGTAACAAGTCCTTTATATCCGTAAGAGCCATCATCAGTGCATGGGTATACATTGCCTGCTACTTTTCTCATTTTTTCTTCCATTATTACATATTCTTTAGCTTTGGCACCTATTATTACATCTGCCTTTACCCCTTGCTGACTTAACCATTTAACTTGAGGATAAACTGGAGCTGTTCCCAGGCCACCAGCTATAAACACAATTTTCTTCTTTTTTAACTCTTCAATGCTTTCGCTCATTAATTCTGTAGCTTGTCCAAGTGGTCCCACAAAGTCTTCGAATGAATCACCAATTTCATAATTCTCCATTTCCTTTGTTGAACAACCTATGGTTTGAACCACTATGGTAACTGTTCCTTTTTTAGCATCAAAATCACTGATTGTTAAAGGTATTCTTTCACCTTTTTCATCCATTTTAACAATTATAAATTGACCTGGCTTTGCTGATTTAGCAACTCTTGGAGCCTCGATATCCATTAAAAATATTTGTGGTGCTAATGCTTTTTTTTCAACTATTTTATACATTTATATCCCTCCATTTAGTCTGCAATTTTTGTCTTACTATGTAACTACATTATTTTCATTTATATAATATTCATTTTACCACAAAGATGTAAAGTATATATTATATTAAATCATATTTTATATAGCATGTTTATGATTATTAGGGTCATTCTGGATTTTTTGATCTTATTTTTCCCATATATTTAAATAAAAATAGACAGGCAATAAAAAGCATAAACCACTTATGCCATTTATTACTTGTCTTGTATTCAAATGTTCCCTAACAACTAATAAAAGTTTACAATGTATTTTTTGTTAAAAATTAACTTTTTCTCCTGTAAAAGTACAAGTTAATAGTTTTTTCATCTCATCAAAATTTATTGGTCTTGGATTAGAACCTGTACATGCATCTTTTAAAGCATTTTCAGCTATAAAGTCTACATTTGCATCAAATTCTTCTTTAGTCATACCATTTTCTTTAAAAGAAAGTGGTATATTCATAGCTTTATTTAAATCTCTTATCATATCAGTTAATGAATCAATTAATTCATCATCTGTATTACCTGCAAGTTTTAATGTTCGAGCAATTGTAGCGTATCTACTGCCACATGATTTCTTGTTAAAATCTATAACATATGGAAGTAATATTGCATTTGCAAGTCCGTGTGCAATATGGAATACACCACCAATTTTATGTGCCATACTATGAGATATCCCTAGTAGTGCGTTTGAGAATGCCATCCCTGCAAGACATTGTGCCATATGCATTTCATTTCTTGCTTCTACATTTCCTTCAAATGACTTCACTAGATTTTCTTTAATCATAGTTATAGCTTGCATTGCAAGTGGATCTGAAAAATATGAATGAAGCCCTGCTACATATGCCTCAATTGCATGAGTTAATGCATCCATACCAGTATGTGCTACTAGTTTAGGTGGCATCGTTTGAGCAATTGCTGGATCAACTATAGCTATATCTGGAGTTAAGTTGAAATCTGCCATAGGATACTTTATTTTTGCTTTATAGTCGGTTATTACTGCAAATGCCGTAACTTCAGTAGCTGTTCCGCTAGTTGATGGTATAGCTATAAATTTAGCTTTTTGTCTTAAATCCGGAATTCCAAATGGAATAACTGCCTTCTCAAAAGTAAATTCAGGGTATTCATAGAAAATCCACATAGCCTTCGCTGCATCAATTGGTGAACCACCACCGATTGATACTATCCAATCAGGTTTAAATTCTCTCATTACTGCTGCGCCCTTCATAACTGTTTCTACCGATGGATCTGGTTCCACGCCAGTAATATGCTTAACTTCAAGCCCAGCTTCAGTTAAATAATCCTCAACCTTATCTAAGAATCCAAACCTCTTCATGGATCCTCCACCAGTAACTATTACTGCTTTTTTACCTTTTATAGTTTTTAACATCTCCAAAGAATTTTCTCCAAAATAAATATCTCTTGGTAAAGTAAACCTATTCATTTTATATCCCTCCATTTAAAAATATTTTAGTGTGTAACTTTGCACATTTATTATTAATAATGTTTATAACATTATTTTTTAAGCCTTCTTACATTGTTAATAATATATCATTATCAGTATAAAGTCAATATTCAAACAATTTAGTTTATAATTATTTAATACTTTCTATTTTTTTTGATATACTAATAAATTTAAAAGGGTAATATAGCTCTCTATAAGTTATATTACCCCCTAAATAAATTATTGATTATTAAAATACTATCTTATTTTGAATAATCATAGATTCCTTTTTTAGTTTTTCTTCCTAGTAATCCACCTCTAACATATTTTCTTAAGAGGCTATGAGCTCTGTATTTAGTATCTCCAGTTTCAGTATATAAAACATCCATGATAGCAAGACATACATCAAGACCTATAAGATCTCCTAGTGCTAAAGGTCCCATTGGATGATTAGCGCCAAGTTTCATTGCTTTATCGATATCTTCTGCAGATGCAACACCATCTGCCATAATTCCTATAGCTTCATTAATCATTGGTATTAATATTCTGTTTACAACAAATCCAGGAGCTTCAGCAACTTCTACTGGATCCTTACCAATTGCAATTGCTATTTCTTTAACTGCATTGAAAGATTCAGTTGATGTTCCCATACCTTTAATTATCTCTACAAGTTTCATCATTGGAGCTGGATTAAAGAAATGCATTCCTATAACTTTATCAGGTCTCTTTGTAGCAGCTCCTACTTCAGTTATAGAAAGTGATGATGTGTTTGATGCTAATATAGTTTCTGGTTTACAGATTGTATCAAGTTCTGCAAATATTTCTTTCTTTATTTTCATAATTTCTACAGCTGCTTCAACTACTAAATCACAGTCTGCTGCTAATTTCATATCAGTAGTTCCTGTAATTCTTGAAAGTATTTCTTCCATTTGTTCTTTTGTCATTCTTTCTTTTTTAACTGATCTTTCTAAATTCTTTTTAATTGTTGCAAGTCCTCTATCAACGAATTCATCTTTAATATCTCTCATTATTACTTCGCAGCCATTAGATGCGAATGTTTGAACAATGCCTGATCCCATAGTTCCAGCGCCAAGTACAAAAATCTTTTTCATAATAACACACTCCTCATATTTAATTATTTTAAAATTTTATTTGAAACATTCAATAATGTATTTTTTTAAAACTTACTCCAATACCATGTTTAAGCATTAGAACAAGTCTTTTGAATTGCTATTGTAAAATCAGATTATTTATTTTTTAATGTATTAATTTGAGCTATCATTTCTGGAATAACTTTCAAGAAATCTCCAGCTACAGCTACATCAGCAGCTTTCATAATAGGTGCTGTTGCATCTTTGTTTATAGCTATTATAAAATCAGAATCTTGCATACCAGCTAAATGCTGAATTGCTCCTGAAATACCGCAAGCTATATAAACTGTTGGTCTAACTGTTTTTCCTGTTTGGCCTACTTGAACAGCTTTATCTATCCAACCATTTTCAACTGCGGCTCTTGATGCTCCAACAACTCCATCTAATGTAGTTGCAAGTTTTTCAAGTAATGCAAAGTTCTCCTTACATCCAATTCCACGTCCACCGGAAACTATAATATTAGCTTCTCCGATATCGGCTAGTACTTGAGCAACTTTGATAACTTCTATACTTTTAGTTCTAATATCTGATTCTTTTAAATTTACAGTAATTTTTTCTATTTCACATTTTCTGTTTTTATCTTCAGGTAATTTTTCAAAAACTCCCGGTCTAATAGTTGCCATTTGTGGTCTATGATCTCCACAAACTATAGTAGCCATTAAGTTTCCTCCAAATGCTGGTCTTGTCATCAATAAATTATTGGTTTCTGTATCTATATCTAGAGAAGTACAATCAGCAGTTAGTCCTGTTGAAAGTCTTGCTGATACTCTTGGTCCTAAGTCTCTTCCTAAATAAGTTGCTCCAATGAAAAGTATTTCTGGCTTTCTTTCGTTTACTAAATCACATATAACTTTTGCATATGCATCAGTTGTAAAGTGATTTAATAATGGGCTGCTAGCTACTATTACTTTATCAGCTCCAAATGCTACTAATTGTTTAACCATATCATCAGTTTTGTCGCCAAGTAATACAGCTGTTAATTTTTCTCCTAATTTATCTGCAATTTCTCGTCCCTTACCTAAAAGTTCGAACGAAATTTTTTGAAGTTCTCCATCTCTTTGTTCTGCAAAGACCCATACGCCTTTATAATCTGCTATATTCATTGCTTGTTCCCTCCTACATCTTAGATAAAGTGATTTTCTTTTAATTTTGAAACTACATATAAAGCAGCTTCGCCTGCTGGTAATTGTATTAATTCGCCTTTTCCTTTAGGTTCTTTAGTCATAGACTTTTTAACCTTTGTTGGTGAACCTTTTAACCCAAGAATAGCTTTATCTGCTCCAATATCATCTGCATTCCAAACTTTTACTTCTTTATTTTGGAACATTTCAAAAATATTCTTTATGTTCATGTATCTTGGTTCATTTAACTCTTTTATAGCTGTTAAAAGAACAGGAGTCTTAACTTCTATGTCTTCATATCCATCTTCCCAAGCTCTTCTTACCTTTAATCCACCTTTAACTATGTCAACTTTTTCAACATATGTTATTTGTGCAATATTTAAGTGTTCTGCTATTTCTGGTCCAACTTGTGCTGTATCTCCATCAATTGCTTGTCTTCCTGCAAAAACTACATCGTAGTCTAATTTCTTTAAAGTTGCTGCAAGTGCGTGAGATGTAGCTAATGTATCTGCTCCAGCAAATGCTCTATCAGAAACTAATATTGCTTCATCGGCGCCCATAGCAAGTGCTTCTCTTAATGCATTTTCTGCTTGTGGTGGTCCCATGCTTACTACTGTTACATGTGCACCATGTTCATCTTTTAATCTTAAAGATTCTTCTAATGCATTTTTATCATCTGGATTTATTATTGAGGGAACTCCTTCTCTTATAAGTGTTCCGGTTTTTGGATCGATTTTAACTTCATTTGTATCAGGTACTTGTTTTAAACATACAACTATATTCATTCCTTAATCTCCTCCTACTTTAATATATTTCCAGCTATAACCATTTTCTGAACTTCTGAAGTTCCTTCATATATCTCAGTTATTTTAGCATCTCTCATCATTCTTTCTAATGGATATTCTTTAGTATAACCATATCCTCCGAAGATTTGAACAGCCTTAGTTGTAACTTCCATAGCTGTATCTGCAGCAAATAATTTTGCTCTAGCAGCTTCTACTGTATATGATAAACCATTATCTTTATTGAATGCTGCCTTATATACCAAAAGCTTAGTAGCTTCAATTTTAACATCAAGTTCTGCAACCATCCATTGTAAACCCTGGAATGCTGCAAGTGGTTTTCCAAATTGTTTTCTTTCTTTCATGTATTTAGTAGCTTCATCGAGTGCTCCTTCTGCAATTCCTAATGCTTGAGCAGCTACTCCAATTCTTCCTCCATCAAGAGTTTTCATTGCAATACCGAAACCTCTTCCTTCTTTTCCAAGCATGTTTTCTTTTGGAACTATACAGTTCTCAAATACAAGTTCAGTTGTTGATGATGCTCTAATTCCCATTTTATCTTCAATCTTTCCAACTGAAAAACCAGGGAATTCTTTTTCAACTATAAAAGAAGTAATGCCTCTTGTTCCTTTACTTTTATCAGTCATAGCAAAAACTACAAATGTATCTGCTACTCCACCATTTGTAATGAAGATTTTTGAACCATTTAGTACATAATGATCACCATCTAAAGTTGCTGTAGTTTGTTGTCCTGATGCATCTGTTCCTGCATTGGGCTCAGTTAATCCAAAAGCACCAAGTTTTTCACCTTTTGCAAGTGGAACTAAATATTTCATTTTTTGATCTTCAGTACCGAAATTGTCTATTGCACCAGCAGATAATGAAGTATGAGCTGATAGTATAACTCCAGTAGTTGCACACACTTTTGATAATTCTTCAACAGCAATAATATATGACAAATTATCTCCGCCTGCTCCACCGTATTTAGTAGCAAATGGAATACCCATCATATTATATTTAGCCATTTTTTCTACAGTTTCACTAGGAAACCTCTCTGTTACATCTATTTCCGCAGCTAAAGGTTTAACTTCGTTTAATGCAAATTCACTTACCATTTTTTGTACAAATTCTTGTTCTTTTGTCAATGCAAAATTCATGAACCTTCCTCCTCACTATTTTATAGGCAGGTATTAGCTATTACCTGCCCATCATTTATAATTACTTATTTTTAAAGCATTTTTCAGATTTTTCAATAAATGCTGTCATTCCGTTGAGCTGGTCCTCAGTTGAGAAACATTCTCCGAATACTTCAGATTCATATGAAATTGCTGAGTCTATATCTAATTGTATTCCCTTATTAATCGCTGCTTTGCAAAGACTTACAGCAATAGGTGCTTGTCCTGCAATTGTATTTGCGAGTGCTTTAGCCTCTGCAAGTAGGTTTTCAGGTTCAACCACTTTATTTACAAGTCCAATTCTTAATGCCTCATCAGCCCTAATAATCTTAGCTGTATAAATCAATTCTTTAGCCATACCAAGTCCTACAAGTCTAGAAAGTCTTTGAGTACCACCAAAACCAGGTGTTATTCCAAGACCTACCTCAGGTTGTCCAAACTTCGCTTTTGAAGAAGCTATTCTAATATCACAAGCCATAGAAAGTTCGCATCCTCCACCTAAAGCAAATCCGTTTACTGCGGCAATTATTGGTTTTTCTAATGTTTCCAATTTTCTAAAAACTTTGTTGCCTAAAATTCCAAATCTTCTACCACCCATAACATCAAGATCTTTCATCTCGGTGATATCAGCTCCTGCAACAAATGCTTTTCCATCTCCAGTTACAATTACTGCGTAGATCTCATCATCTTTAGCAATTTCATCTATTGCTAAATCTAGCTCTCTTAATGTCTCTGAGTTTAATGCATTTAGAGCTTTTGGTCTACTAATTGTAAGTACTGCAATTTTGTCTTCTTTTTGAAGAACAATATTCTTGTATTCCATAATAATCACTCCTTACGAATTAATCTATTCATTAACTATTTGTTAATAATATAACAAATAAACCTAAATGTATTTTGAAGCCCTTCGCCTCAAGTACATTATATATCTTTACCGTACTTATTTCAACAAGAAATATTTTTTTTTTGCTAATTTGTACTTTCACCTCAATTGCAAAAGTAAATTCCACCCCAATACATAAAACAGTGGAAGTTAGTCTTACAAATTAAAAGGTAGATTTTACCTTTACAAATTATTATAATAATATTAGAT